>CAIPGD010000201.1 GCA_903864485.1 uncultured bacterium
TCAATCGGGCGGCCCAGCACGTCCATAATCCGACCGAGGGTCGCAGGACCCACCGGGACCGAAATCGGCGCACCCGACGCATTCACCGGCATCCCGCGGCGCAAGCCATCGGTCGAGCCCATCGCAATGGTCCGAACCACGCCGTCACCAAGTTGCTGCTGAACCTCGAAGGTCAGCCCAGCCTCGACGCCCGCATGCTGCGCGCTGTCATCGAGATTGAGTGCCTCATAAATCGAGGGCAGACCCGTACGGGGAAACTGGATATCGACCACAGCGCCGATGCACTGAACAATGTGACCCTGGGAGTGCGTCATCTTGGGAACCTCGTAACTCGTAATGTATTCGGATCGGGGCTATCTGAATCGGGCGCTGGGGCAGGGCAAAGCGGTTTCACACCGCCGCCGCGCCCCCGACGATTTCAGACAGTTCCTTGGTAATCGACGCCTGACGCGCCTTGTTGTATGAGAGCTGCAAATCGCCGATCACTTTCTTGGCGTTATCGCTCGCCGCTTTCATCGCCACCATGCGAGCACTTTGCTCGCTGGCCATGTTCTCAGCCACGGCCTGAAACACGAGCGCCTCGATGTAGCGCAAAAGCAGGTCATCCAGCACCGAGGCGGCGTCGGGTTCGTAGAGGTAATCCCAGGCAAACTCGCGCCGATCATCCTTTAGATGGTCGGTCGAGAGCGGGAGCAACTGCTCGATCACGGGCTCCTGGCTCATCGTGTTGACGAACCGCGTGTAGGCGAGATAAACCGCATCAATTTCACCCGCCGCGTACGCGTCGAGCTGAACCTTAACCGCACCGATCAGGCGCTCCAGATGCGGAGTATCGCCCAGCCCAATCACCGAGGAGACCACCCGGGCGCCCATTCGGTTCATAAAACCCAAGCCTTTGGTGCCGATGGGCGTTAACTGCAGCTTGGCACCCTTGGATTCAAGCGCGCGCATTTTCAGCAACGAGGCGCGCAACACGTTGGTGTTCATGCCCCCGCACAAGCCCTTGTCGGTCGTCACGACGATCAGACCCACCGCACGCGTGTCGTCGCGATGCGTCAGAAACGGATGACGGTATTCCGGATTGGCCGTAGCAAGGCTCGCCGTGATCGTGCGAATCTTCTCGGCATAGGGACGTGCAGCGCGCATGCGCTCCTGCGCACGACGCATCTTCGAGGCGGCGACCATCTCCATCGCCTTGGTGATCTTGCGCGTGTTTTGAACGCTCTTGATCTTCGTTCGGATCTCTTTGCTACCGGGCATGGTCAGTACGAGCCGGTTTTCTTAAACGCTTGAATGACAGTATTCAACGTGGCTTCGTCGTCCTTAGACAGGTCCTTGGACGATTCGATCCGCTCTACCAAAGCGCTCTGCTCGCTGCGCAAATGATCCCGCAACGCCCGCTCAAACGCTTGCGCACGACCCACATCGATGTCGTCGTAATAGCCGTTATTGACGGCAAACAACGTCATCGCCATTTCCCAGACCCGCAGCGGCTGGTATTGAGGCTGCTTCATGAGCTCCGTCACCAATCGACCGCGGTCAAGCTGCTTGCGCGTGGCCTCGTCCAGATCGCTCGCGAACTGGGCGAAAGCCGCGAGTTCGCGATACTGGGCGAGCGCCAGACGCACACCACCGCCAAGCTTTTTGATGATCTTGGTTTGTGCAGCACCGCCCACGCGCGACACCGAAATACCCGCGTTGATGGCGGGGCGGATACCGGCGTTAAACAGATCGGTCTCCAGGAAAATCTGCCCGTCGGTAATCGAAATCACGTTGGTTGGAACGAACGCGGACACGTCACCGGCCTGCGTCTCGATCACCGGCAATGCCGTCAATGACCCGGTCTTACCCTTAACTGCGCCATTTGTGAAGCGCTCGACATAGTCTTCATTGACGCGCGCTGCGCGCTCCAGCAGACGCGAGTGGAGATAAAACACGTCACCAGGGAACGCCTCACGACCAGGAGGACGACGCAGCAACAACGAAACCTGACGGTACGCCACCGCCTGCTTGGAAAGATCGTCGTACACGATCAGCGCGTCCTCGCCACGGTCACGGAAGTACTCGCCCATCGTGCATCCGGCATACGCGGACAAGTACTGCATCGCCGCCGATTCAGAGGCCGAAGCCACTACCACAATGGTGTAAGCGAGCGCGCCCGTTTCTTCGAGCTTGCGCACCACGTTGGCAATCGTCGATGCCTTCTGGCCGATCGCCACGTAGACGCACTTGATGCCGGTATCTTTCTGATTGATGATCGCATCAACCGCGACCGCGGTCTTTCCGGTCTGCCGGTCACCGATGATCAACTCGCGCTGACCTCGGCCCACCGGGACCATCGAATCGATTGCCTTGAGACCCGTCTGCACTGGCTGAGAGACGCTCTGGCGCGCAATCACACCCGGCGCAACCTTCTCCAAGACGTCGGTCAGCTTCGCGTTGATCGGGCCCTTGCCATCGATCGGCTCGCCCAGCGTATTGACGACCCTGCCCAACAGCTCTGGACCCACGGGAACGGCGAGAATCCGCCCGGTTGCCTTAACGATGTCGCCCTCTTTGATGTGCTCATAGCTACCGAGAACCACCGCGCCGACCGAATCACGTTCCAGATTCAGCGCAAGACCGAAGGTCTCGCCCGGAAATTCGATCATTTCGCCTTGCATCACGTCCGCCAGGCCGTGGATGCGGCAGATCCCGTCCGTCACCGTCACGACCGTACCCTGGTTACGGGTATCGGCATCGACAGCGAGGTTCTTGATCTTCGTTTTCAGCAGTTCGCTGATTTCGGCTGGATTGAGTTGCATCGCAAAACTCCTAGTGCATCAGGGCGCCTGCAAGCTGGGACAGCTTGCCGCGCACCGAGAGGTCAGTTACTTCATCACCGATGCGGATCGATATGCCGCCGATCAGATCGGCATCGACGTCGACCGACACCTTGACCGGGCGGCCATGGCGCTGTGTCAGCACATTCACCACATCGGCCACTTGGGCATCATTCATGGGAAACGCAGAGGTCACCCTCGCGTCGATTACGCCCTCGTGGGCACCGCGGGCCTGCTCGAAAAGCTGGGCAATTTCAGCCACCACGCTCAACCGCTCGTTCGCCGCCAGAACCTGCACAAACCCCTGGATCGGACCGACGCCGATACCGGCGATCTCGATCACGGCCTGCGCAATTTGTTCGCCCGAAAGCGCCGGGTTTGCAATCAACGCCTCGGAACCCGGCGCGTGAACGACCGAAACCAAAGCCTGTAAGCCCTGGCTCCAGACGGCCAACTGGGCTGCGCCATGCTGTTGCGAATCGTCGACTGCGAGCTGGAAAGCCGCCTCGGCGTAGGGGCGCGCAATCGTGAGCGGTTCAGCCATGCTCAGTGCCCCGGTGTCAGGCGCTGCGCCTGCGGTTGCGCCGAAGAGAGCTCGGCCGCGAGA
>CAIPGD010000202.1 GCA_903864485.1 uncultured bacterium
CTCGCAGACCGGCCAGCACATCGCGTGCAAGCGCGATCGGATCTGCTTTTGAGAGGAGTGCTGGGACGGCACGGACCGCGATGGTCGTTGGGCCCATCGGCGCCAGCTCTAAACCGAATCCGAACAGCGCTTCGCTAGACTCTTCGACCAGCGCGACCTCGATCTCATCAGCCGTAAAAACCGCGGGGACCAGTAAAGGCTGTGAAACGATGGAACGCTGATCAGCCTGGGCCCGCAAGCGCTCAAAGACGATGCGTTCATGGGCTGCGTGCATGTCGATCAGGACCAGTCCCTCCGCGTTCTGGGCGAGGACATAGAGGCCGTGAAGCTGACCAATTGCCTGGCCTAGAGGGTGCGTCTCGGGAACCGATGCTGGTGCGGTGAGTGGGGAAGCCGCCGATGCGTTTGAGTCGACGGCTGGTGCTTGAAAGGTAAGCGCCGCCTCAATGGCTTGGGCTGAAGGCCGTGCAATCGTGGTGGCCGGTCGAAATGAAAACAGCGACTGTGTCGTTCGGTCGCCGGAGTGAGGCGACCGGTGCCCGGCAGGCAACAAGCGGTCGCCGTCCAGGGCTCGGATGGGAGCTTCTGCCAGGGGCTCAGGCTCGCGGGCGATAAATCGGTGCGCCGCAATTGGCCCGGGTGCCGCGCGCATTGCACCCGCAACAGCGTGATACAAAAACGAGCGGACGGCGGCGCTATCGCGGAACCGGACTTCGGTTTTAGCCGGGTGGACGTTGACGTCGACGAGCGTCGGATCAAGGCTCAGCATAAGGACAAAACAGGGTTGACGGTCGCCATGCAGGGCTTCGCCAAAGGCCTGCCGCACGGCAAAGCTGAGCGCACGGTCGCGTACACAGCGCCCATTGACGAATAAGAACTGATGGTCGGGCCGAGGACGCGAGGCTTCAGGTAGCCCGAGTACACCCTGCAAGGCGAGGCCTTGGCCCATTTCTGGCGGGCCCTCAATGACTCGATCGACGACGCAGTAAGCGCTCCGAACCTCCGGACCCAGGCATGCCAATGCGCGCTCAATGGGGTCTCCGGCAGGCCAGCGTTCTTCACGGCGACGCTGGTTGTCGCCCCAGGCTTCGTAGTGAAAAGCGATCATCGGATGGGCCAGCGCGACTCGGCGCCAGGCGTCGAGGCAGTGCGCGGCCTCGGTGCTGCTGCCTTTTAGGAACTTTCGACGCGCGGGGGTATTTCCAAAGAGCTTACGTACATCAACCACCGTTCCATAACCGCCAGCAGCGGGCATGATTTCGCCGCTTTGGGCATCGATCGCACTGGCGTGCGATTCGTTGCGGGGCCGCGAGGTGATGGTGACCTCCGCGACGGACGCAATGGCTGCGAGTGCCTCACCGCGAAAGCCCAGCGTATTGACCCGTTCGAGTTCGCTCAGACTGGCGATTTTGCTCGTCGCGTGTCGGGTCAGCGCGAGCGGGAGTTGCTGGTTTGGAATCCCACTGCCATCGTCGGTTACCTGAATTCGGCTAATTCCCCCCTCGTCTATTCGCAGCGTAATCACCCGACCGCCGGCATCGACAGCATTTTCGAGGAGCTCTTTGACGATCGACGCGGGTCGCTCAACCACCTCTCCGGCGGCGATCTGACTGATTAGCAGGTCGGGCAGGGCCCGGATGGGGCGGTGCTCGACCGACGGGGACAGCGTCTCCGGCAACTGGTCAATCGGGCCGGTCTTCATCCCTGAATTATAGTCGGGGCTGACGGCAGTCGTCAGGGAAGTCAGGGAAATGCAGTGATGGAGCTCGTGAGGCAGGCCCTCGAATTGTTTCTGCACCTCGATAAGCACCTTGCAGAGGTCGTGCAAACTCATGGTGCCTGGGTGTATGCCCTGCTCTTTCTGATTGTTTTCGTCGAGACCGGTTTGGTTGTGATGCCCTTTTTGCCGGGCGACTCGCTGCTCTTTGTGGCCGGTGCTTTGGCGGGGGTTGGCGCGATGAATCTCCCCTTACTACTTGGGCTGCTGTTTTGCGCGGCGGTAGCGGGAGACGCATTCAATTACAGCGTCGGTCGACATTTGGGCGCTCGAATATCTACCTGGGAGCGCTCGGCCTGGTTTAACCGGGACGCGCTCGAACGGACTCAGGCTTTCTACGAGCGCCATGGCCCGATGACCATCATCGTCGCGCGCTTTATTCCGTTCATTCGGACGTTTGCGCCCTTCGTTGCCGGTCTGGCCCAGATGCGCTACACGCGTTTTGCGGCCTACAACATGCTCGGCGCTGCGCTTTGGGTCGGTGGATTGACGACATTGGGGTGGTGGTTTGGTGACCAACCATGGGTCAAACAGAATTTCTCGGCCATCGCGCTGGCGATGATCATCATCCCGGGC
>CAIPGD010000203.1 GCA_903864485.1 uncultured bacterium
CCATTTTTGCATCCGATCCGGTATTTTATTTGGGCTGACTTTTTCATAAAATAGCACGTCGATCTCTTTGACGTCGGATGAAAGCGCGGCACTTAGCTCGCGATCAAACTTTGAAATGTCTACAAAACTCAACTTCGATTCAGGATCCGCGGATCCTGCGGGCGTCGATAGCGGCACGTTGGATGCACAACCTACCCCCAAGATGACGAGTAGGGAGCCAAGGGCTTTGATTAGGAGTGGTTTGGTTTTCATTATTGACCTTTAACCGCCCTGCACCGCCCGCGTTGAGGCCTGCGCCGCGTATTTGCCAAGCTCAAGCTTCGCGAGCGCTGCGCGGTGAACTTCGTCCGGGCCATCAGCAAAACGCAGGGTGCGGGCACCGGCCCACATTCCGGCCAATGGGAAGTCGTCACTCACGCCACCACCACCATGTGCCTGGATCGCCTGGTCAATGATGTCGCAGGCGACATTGGGTGCGACGACTTTGATCATGGCGATTTCGGCCTGGGCGGATTTGTTGCCCGCTTTGTCCATGATGTAGGCGGCCTTCATCGTCAGCAGGCGGGCCATTTCGATCCGGCAACGGGCATCGGCGATGCGCTCGTGCCAGACGCTTTGGGTCGACACCGGCTTACCAAAAGCCACCCGGCTCGTGAGGCGCTTACACATCAGTTCGAGCGCACGTTCGGCCAGTCCAAGGAGACGCATGCAATGGTGAATCCGGCCTGGTCCGAGGCGGCCCTGGGCAATCTCAAAACCACGCCCTTCGCCCAGCAAAATGTTGGAGGCTGGCACTCGCGCATGGTCGAAGACCACTTCGCAATGACCGTGTGGAGCGTCGTCGTATCCGTAGACACTCAGTGGGCGCAGGATCTTGACCCCTTCGGTGTCGACGGGCACCAGAATCATCGATTGTTGCGCGTGTCGGCTGGGGTTGTTGGGGTCGCTCTTACCCATGACGATCATGATTTTGCAGCGCGGGTCACCGGCACCGCTGATCCACCACTTGCGCCCGGTGACAACATACTCGTCACCATCCCGCTCGATTCGGGTTTCAATGTTGGTGGCGTCGCTCGAAGCGACCGCGGGTTCAGTCATCGCGAATGCCGAGCGGATCTCGCCCGCCAACAGGGGCTTGAGCCAACGCTCGCGATGCTCGGGCGCTGCGTATCGGCGCAGCGTTTCCATGTTGCCGGTGTCGGGCGCACTGCAATTAAAAATCTCGGGCGCCCATGGGATTTGACCCATGATTTCGGCCAATGGCGCGTATTCAACGTTGGTCAACCCGGCGCCATGCTCAGCGGAGAATTGCGCATGAAATTCAGAATGAGCGCCGCCGGCCTGGCCGCCTGAAGGATCGGTTGCGGGCAACCAAAGATTCCACAACCCAGCTGCGCGCGCCTTGGGCTTGAGCTCTTCGATGACGGGCAGCGGCGACCAACGCTTGCCACGTGTGGTTTGCTCCGCCAATTCTTCCTCGAAGCGATGCTCCGCCGGGAAGACATGGGTTTGCATGAACGCGCGGACGCGCTCCTGAAGTTCGAGGGCGCGGGGGGTGTGTGCAAAATCCATGGGGTTTCAGTCTCTGGTTTGATTGTTGAGTTTGGATATTAAGTTCGGAATAATTTCAGGATGAACGAGCGGTTTGCCAACCGAGTTCGGCGAGCGGCCTTGCACGCTTGCCCGATTGAATGGCCTCTGCACTCGAGGCGGTACCGTCGACCGCGCGTTTCATGATGCCTTGCAGAATGCCCGCCAGGCGGAAGAGGTTGAAAGCCAGGTAAAAACGCCAGGCTTGTGCTGCGATGGGGCTTCGGCCGGTGCGCTCGAGATAGCGGTCCAGGTAGGCCTGCGCGGTCGGGATTCCGAGCGCTGGCAGATCGAGACCCGACATGCCCCGAAACACGTTGGGCTCGAGGTGCCAGACCATCACGTTGTACGAAAAATCCGCCAGCGGATGGCCTAGCGTCGAGAGTTCCCAATCGAGCACTGCCAGCACCCGTGGTTCATCCTTCGCGAAAATCATGTTGTCCAGGCGGAAATCACCGTGGACGATCGAGGTCTCGTCACCCGCCGGGATGTGGGCGGGCAACCACTCAATTAACGCCTCCATGGCCTCGATCTTTTCGGTCTCGCTGGCCCGATACTGTTTGGTCCAGCGCGCGATCTGGCGTTCAAAATAATTGCCCGGACGGCCAAAGTCACCCAGCCCGATGGCGTTGTAATCCACCTGGTGGAGCGCCGCGATGACCCGGTTCATGTCGTCGAAGATCGCTGCTCGTTCTGTTTTAGAGAATCCTGGCAGGCTTGGGTCCCAGAGGACCCGGCCATCAACATGCTCCATCCAGTAGAACGATCGCCCGATTACCGATTC
>CAIPGD010000204.1 GCA_903864485.1 uncultured bacterium
CCGGTTGGGTTGGCGCGTGGGTCGAACCCGGCGCCGGTGGTGAGACTGCTCAAGGCACGGTGCGCCAGGGCCGGGTGGGTTTTGAGCGTGCGTTTCGCCCCTTTGAATCGGTGGGTTTTTTGGGCGATCTTGGCGTCTCGTTACAACCGTCCTTGCAGCTCGCGAGTGCGGGTTTCGTTGGGGGCAGTTTGACCTTGGAGGCAGGTGAACCATGGTTTGGTTCGGTCGGGATCGGTCGTACGAATGGCAAGCCGTATGTGAACCTCAACTTTGACCCTAACGACGCGATTTCGGTGGCCACCGGGCACCGCGATTCGGACGGGACAACTTATTACATCTTGTTAGTGGCCGATGATCGTTTGGGCACGGGCCAACGGCACCTGCATCTGGTCGGGCGCTGGCCGATCCAGGGTGGTCGGCGCTTAACGCTGGACCTACTCGCTAAGCGAGGAACAGGCGAGGATTTTCAAGGCGCACCCCAGTTCATTCGATCGGGCGGCATTTCTCTGGGTTATGACGCGCCCAGCTGGTTCGCGCGTCTGGCGCGCGATCAACGGCAGAATTTTGGACCTAATGATGCGTGGCGCTTCTCGATCGGAAGCCGATTCTGATGTTCGGGTCGCCCACGGCGCGCGAGGCGCTGCAGCAACTCACGATTTTGCGATGGCTGGCGGTTGGCGGCCAGTCCCTAGCCATTCTCGGCGGCGCTTTTTTGCTCGATCTTTCGATCCCGATATCGCTCCTGTTACTTGGCCCGACGGTGCTGGCGGTTTTCAATATTGGGGTTCACGCGCGCTTAAAGCGATATCCGGGGCCTGCAAAACCCGCCGAGGTCTTGCTCAATCTGGTCGTTGATGTCGGTGTTTTGACGACGCTACTGGCATTGACTGGCGGGCCTTCCAACCCGTTTTTTGCGCTTCATCTCGTACCTGTCGCGCTGGCTGCCGTCGCTTTGCCTCTGAGATGGGTTATCGGTGCTGTGGTCGTGACCTTGTGCGGTGCCAGTTCTGCGGTGTTGTTTCATCGACCGCTGCCATCAGAGCTCCTCGATATTGATTCGTCGGTTTATCGTCTGGCGGTTTGGTGTTCGTTTGCGCTGTGTCTTGCGCTGCTTTCGGTGTTGCTGGTGCAGTTGGCGACACGCAGTCGTCAGCAGGCGGAGTTGCTTCAGCAAATGCGGGAACGTTCGATTCGAAATGAATCGGTCGTAGCGCTGGCTAGTCAGGCGGCCAGTGTCGCTCACGAACTCAACACGCCGCTGAGCACGGTCGCTAACCTGCTGGCGGATTTGCGCCGGGACTTTGATACCGACCCTGAACTCGGTGCCGACCTACGCCTGATGCAGTCGCAGATGGCGTTATGTCGAGATTACATTCGGGAGATGGTGGAGTTTTCTAGGGCCGATGCGGTTGCGAGGCCTCAGCCGACTGCCCAAGTCGTGGATACGGCGGTTAAACAATTTCGCTTGTTGCACCCGGAGGTGGATTTGGCCGTTCGAGGGGTGGGTCTGGACGCCGGCGCGGTCCTGGTCGATCGCAGCGTAGTGCATTTGCTCGTCGGTTTACTAAATAACGCGGCCGATGCTTCGCGCCAATCGGGCGCTCGCCGGGTTGAACTGGATTGGGGCCCAGGGGGGCGCGGGGCTCATTTTCGGATTCGGGACTTCGGGCCTGGGCTGTCGCCAGCGCACCGTGAATTGGCCGCAGCGTATGGGTTTTCAAGTAAACCGCAAGGTCTGGGCCTCGGTCTGGCGCTTGGCCACATGACGGCAGAGCGCTTTGATGGCGCGCTTTCTCTGCGCGAGGCCGAAGGTCCCGGTACGATAGCGAGCCTGGAGTTGCCTTTCGTGCGACACGCCATTGATGACCGAACGGGGAGCGCGACCTGAAAATGCCACAGTTGATCTCATGATGAAGCCTCCCGTCGGGCTGTCTGCGTCGGAAGCGTCTCTGGTGTCTGGAGAATCGTCGACTGGCCAGAGATTTTTGTTGGTCGATGACGATGATGTGTTTTCGTCGGTCATGGCCCGGTCTCTGACCCGGCGTGGCCACACGGCCGAGGTCGCTGCGGACGGCGCGCAAGCTCAGGTCATGCTGCGCGGCGCTGTATTCGATATCGCTGTGGTCGACCTCAAACTCGAAAACGAGAGCGGACTGAATCTCATTCCAATCCTGAAAACGCTGAGCCCCGCTTTGCGCATCCTCATGCTGACCGGGTACGCCAGCATTGCGACGGCCGTTGAGGCCGTCAAACGGGGTGCCGAAAACTATCTGCCTAAACCCGCCGCTGCTGACGATGTCCTGCGAGTGATGGGCCTGGTCGGTGATGGGGATGGTCCTGAAATTCAGGAGCGTCCGCTAAACCCCGACCGATTGAAGTGGGAACACATTCAGCGGGTCTTGGCCGAGCAAGAAAACAATATCTCGGCGACGGCCCGCGCACTCGGGATGCATCGACGCACGCTGCAGCGCATCCTCGCCAAACGCCCTGTGGCCGAGCGCGCATCCCCAGCCTGAGACAAGACTCAGACCGGGGCGATCGGGCGGCGGGGTACCCGACGCCTCACTAAGACCTAAGTTCGCCCAGACCCAAGTTCGCCCAGACCTTGGTTCGCTTAGACCTTGGTTCGCTTAGACTTTGGTTCGCTTAGACCTTCAGTTCTTTAGAGCGCCTGCAGGCGGTCGTACTGTTCTTTAGTCCAGGTTGCGTCGGGGCCGTTGTGCAGTTTGATCGTGGCATCCCGGAAGGGCTTGCGGTCAACCCGAACGACGGTCTTGCCGCGCTTTTCCATCTCGCCGACCATCTTCTTTTCGCTCTCAACGATTTCGCCAGTTGCCCTGGCTGAGGCCTCGCGCAGCACGGACTCAAAGATCTGCTTGTCGGCGTCGCTCAGCTTGCTCCAGAGATTGCCCGAGACGATCGTCAGCAAAGCGTCGGTGATGTGCCCCGTCAGAACGATTTGCTTCTGGACTTCATAAAACTTCTTGGCATCGATGGTTGGCAGGGGATTCTCCTGCGCATCGACCGTACCGTTCTGAAGTGCGAGATAGACCTCAGCAAACGCGATCGGGGTTGGATTGGCCCCCACTGCGCGCGGGAACATGGTGTAAAGCGGCGCATCAGGGACCCGGATCTTCAGTCCCTTCATATCGTCGGGCTTCGAAATCGGACGGTTTGAGGTGACATGGCGCTCGCCGTAGTAGGTCATGGCGACCACTTTGTGCATGGTTTTTTGGCGATACCCCTCACTCAATTCCTGGAATAGGGGGCTGGTCGCAAACTTCTTCCAGTGGTCGAAATCCCGGAACATATACGGTGCACCTCCGACCGCGATCGGGCCGTAGGAGCGGCCTGCAAACAACTGACCGGTGTAGATCAGATCGACCGTTCCGAGCGTGAGTCCTTGGTTGATATCGGTCTCTTTGCCA
>CAIPGD010000205.1 GCA_903864485.1 uncultured bacterium
ATCGGGCAAAGCCGTGCGGCCATCCAGACTCGCAGCAACCTTGAGCCGAACCCAAGGCAAGCCGCGGATCATGCGTGACACAAACCCGAGATTTAACTCGCGAGCCTCGTCCGCAAGCAGACCACACCGGACTTCAATGCCAGCCTCGCGCAAGCGCTCCAACCCGCGACCGGCCACCAAGGGGTTGGGATCCTCCATTGCGACCACCACACGAACGACGCCCGCATCGATCAGGGCATTCGAGCATGGGGGCGTGCGACCAAAATGCGCACACGGCTCTAACGTGACATAGGCCGTACTGCCGCGGGCCTGCTCGCCGGCAGCGCGCAAGGCATGGACCTCGGCATGGGCCTCACCCGCCCGTTGATGCCAAGCTTCACCGACCAAGGTTCCAGCTGCTGAGACCAAAACGCATCCGACCCGGGGGTTTGGCGTCGTCGACCTCAAGCCCCGGCGAGCCAGCGCCAGCGCCCGTTCCATCCATTGCTGATCGGCGGCGCTGAACATCAAGAACCCAAGGCCCTAGCGCGCGTTAAGGTTGTCGGGGCGCACTTCCTGGATGATTTCCGCAAATTCATCCAGATGCTCGAAATTCCGATAGACCGATGCAAACCGCACATAACCCACCTTGTCGAGGCGCCTTAGTTCGCGCATGACCAGTTCACCGATCCGGTCGCTAGGCGCTTCGCGGGCCCCCGAGCTGATCAGTGCCTCCTCGATCCGCGAGATCGCGGCTTCGATCGATTCGGCCGATACCGGGCGTTTGCGCAGGGCCAGGGTCATCGAGCTGCGCAGCTTGGTTCGGTCAAATTCGACCCGCGTTCCGTTCTTCTTAACCACGGCGGGCAGGGCGAGTTCAGCCCGCTCATAGGTCGTAAACCGCTTGTCACAAGCCGGGCAGCGGCGGCGCCTGCGCATGACATCGCCATCATCCGACGATCGCGTCTCAGCAACCTGTGTGTCGGCGAATGCGCAAAACGGACAACGCACGTCGGTTCAAGCCGCCGCTGGCGAATAAACCGGGAACCGCCCCGTCAGCGCCGCAACTTGTGCACGCACCCGCGTATGTACCGCCGAATCCTGCGGCGCTTCGAGCGTGTCGGCGATCAGGTGCGCCGTTGCGACGGCTTCCTCAACGCCGAACCCACGAGTCGTGATTGCTGGCGACCCCAAACGCACACCACTCGTCACGAAAGGCTTTTCTGGATCATGCGGAATCGCGTTCTTGTTGACCGTAATGTGCACCTCGCCCAGCAAGGCCTCGGCCGCTTTACCCGTGATTCCCTTGGGACGCAGATCAACCAGCATCACGTGGCTCTCGGTACGCCCAGACACAATCCGCAGCCCCCGCAGCGTGAGGGTCTCGGCCATCGCCCGCGCGTTGTCGAGCACCTGTTGTTGGTAGACCTTAAAGGAAGGCTGCAATGCCTCAGCAAATGCGGTGGCTTTGGCCGCAATCACATGCATCAGAGGCCCCCCCTGCAGCCCGGGGAAGATCGCGCTGTTGATTGCCTTCTCGTGCTCCGCCTTCATCAAGAGGATGCCACCGCGCGGACCACGCAGGCTCTTGTGCGTCGTTGAGCTGACGACGTCGGCATACGGCACCGGGTTCGGGTAAACGCCGGCCGCGATCAGCCCGGAATAGTGCGCCATATCGACCAACAAAATCGCGCCGACCGCTTTCGCAACCCGCGAAAAGCGCTCGAAATCAATCCGCAGTGAATAGGCCGAGGCTCCCGCAATGATGAGGCGGGGGCGATGCTCATGGGCCAGGCGTTCCATCGCGTCGTAGTCAATCGCTTCGCTCGCATCGAGCCCATAAGACACGATGTTGAACCATTTCCCAGAAAGGTTAAGCGGCATCCCGTGGGTCAGATGCCCACCCTCGGCGAGCGACATCCCCATGACCGTGTCACCGGGTTTGCAGAACGCGAGCATCACCGCCTGGTTGGCCTGTGACCCGGAGTTGGGCTGGACATTGGCGGCCTCGGCGCCGTAAAGCTGTTTGAGACGGTCGATGGCCAGTTGCTCGACAATGTCGACATGCTCGCAGCCGCCGTAGTAGCGCTTGCCCGGATAACCCTCCGCATACTTGTTTGTCAGCTGCGACCCTTGCGCCTGAAGGACCGCCGGTGAAGCGTAATTTTCAGAAGCGATCAACTCGATGTGGTCTTCCTGGCGACGATTCTCGGCTTGAATCGCCCGCCAGAGCTCAGGG
>CAIPGD010000206.1 GCA_903864485.1 uncultured bacterium
CCTATCCGGCTCCTTGCGCGCCAGCGGCCGGGGCGTCCTGGGAATCGCGCTGGCAAACCGCCGCGATCCGGCCGGCCGAACCTTGATGCTGCCACGTCAGGACGCTCTCGAAGCCCGATTGGTTCAAACCATGCTCCGCGAAACCCTCCAGGCGCCCATCCTTGGGCTGGCTTCACTCACCGAAGCCGCTCAGGTACTGCGCGGAGAAACCCCAGCGGGCGCTGCAGGGGCGCAATCAGACCTGGCTGACCCGGTGAACCGGACGGACCCGATGGACCCGAGGGGTCTGGCGGACCCGATGGATCTGGCCGAACTGACCGACCAAACGGATCTGGCGGATGTGCGCGGTCAACCCGCAGCCAAACGGGCGCTTGAAATCGCCGCCAGTGGGGGCCATGCACTGCTACTCAGTGGCCCACCGGGGACCGGGAAATCGATGCTGGCGCAACGACTTGCCGGGCTCCTACCCCCCATGACCGATGAAGAAGCGCTCGAATCAGCCACCCTCTCAAGCCTGAATGGCACCTTCGATCCCCGTCGCTTTGGCCGACGCCCAATCCGTAGCCCGCACCATTCGACCACGATGAGCGCACTGATTGGTGGTGGCCATCCGCCCCGCCCCGGCGAGATATCCCTCGCCCACCACGGTTTACTGTTTCTGGATGAACTCCTGGAATGGCGCCCGAAAACCTTGGACGCCCTGCGCGAGCCCCTCGAAACGGGCCTGATCCAACTCGCTCGGGCCAACCAGCAGGCGCAATTTCCGGCGCGTTTTCAACTAGTCGCTGCGACCAACCCCTGTCCTTGCGGCTTCCTCGGTAGCCCGCAATGCCTCTGTACCAGCGAACGCGTGCTTCGATACCGTGCGCGCCTCTCGGCACCCCTGCTCGACCGGATCGATCTGTTTGTGCACGTTGCAGCCCAACCGGGCGTTGCCTTGCTGACACCGCCAGACGGCGAAACGAGCGCGACGGTGCGCCTTCGGGTCACGCGGGCACGGCAACGCCAACAAGAGCGCCAAGGCGTGCCCAACGCCTGGCTTTCGGCGCACGCCCTTGACCAGCACTGTGTCACCACAAGCGCTGCGCATGCACTACTGACCCAATCGGCGCAGCGCTTGGAGCTGTCGGGTCGTGGCTTGCATAGGGTCCTGCGGGTGGCGCGCTCAATCGCCGATCTGGACTCGCAAGAACGGCTCTCGATCGAACATGTGGCCGAAGCCCTATCCTTGCGGTTGCCGACGCCGACACGGGCGATCTAGCGATCCGCCCCGGGCGGTGCCATGGTGCGCGCCATCCAGCATGCTACGGACGCGGATTCGTCCTCCATCCGATGCAGGACACCAGATCGGTCCTCGAGGTCGCGATTCTGACTCAGCTTAAACTTTCCACGCAGGCTCGTCAGCGGGATTTCCAGACAAACAATCGCGGTGAGCATCGTATCGACGTAGTCCGCTGGGGCATCCGTGACCGCCCACGGGCGATCACGGCTCGCCTCAAAGTGACGGGTCAAGCGACTAACCGTCCCATGGGCAGCCTCGGGCGAAAGAATCTGCAAGAGGCCCCGAGCCTCCACCACCGCATAGTTCCAGGTCGGTACGACCCGGCCATGCCGCGCCTTGGACGGATAGGCTTGCGGCGAGACATAGGCATTGGGACCTTGAAAGACCACCAACACCTCCCGACTGGGGGCCACCGCATCGGACGCAGCGGCAAGATCCAACGAATCAAGAGAATCAAGGGAATCCGACGATTGTGTCGACTCGAATGACCTCCAGACCGGATTCGCGCGGGCCACATGCCCAACCAATGTCCCGAAATCCCCCCGTTGCGTTTCGAGCAAAAAGGGAATCGGATTGACCACCGGCATCCCGGCCACATCCTGGGTGATTAACAGCCCCAGCGGGTGGGCCTGCACGAGCGGATGCAACAGTTCGAGCCGAGTTTCCTCAAAGTGGGCGGGGCGGTACATCGGCAGCTCTCGTTATTTCAGGTTCGGCCGTTCTGGGGCCCGCCCTGGCCTTGGGCCCTTTCCGGTGCCCGTTCTGCATGATCGGCTCCTAGAGGCGCATCCAACCACCAGTCCCTGCGATTGTCACCCGAGGCGATTCGAACGCTCTGCGCGTCAGGCGCGCGAAAGCCCCAGGACTTCGTATTCTGTGCCCGATGGAAAAAGAGCGTCCAGACTTCGTTCATCGACTCAGGCAGCAAAACTCGGTGAAAGGTCGATCCCCGCAACCAGTTAAACCGTCGAACGATGCGCGCACCTCCCTCGCGTTGCTCTTGGTAAAAACCCGCCAGCACGATCGAACCGGCCCACGACCAGGGATGGTCGTGTAATCCGCGATCGGGATCACTACCTACAAAACGATGCAAATAACAGCGGACTCCAACCCAAGTACCCAAGTAATAACGCTCCAGGTAAGGGACGCCACTTTCACTGATCACCCGTAACCGACGACGCCCTGACCATCGGTACAAGAGCGAAACCATGCGTTGGCGAATCATCAGTCGGCCAAAAACAGAACTTGGAGTTGGGAGTTTCTGTCGGTCTGGCGGGGAAATGCCGCATCAAAAAATGCTACCTTTTGATTCATCACGTTGCTTGCAACAAATACAATTTTTGGGGAGTTTTATGGAAGTGCCTGCGCCCATCATCGAGTTGGCAGTTTATGAAAAACGCCTCCAATCGATCAGTACCCAACTTGATCCTCGCGAGCGTTCGCTCGTGTTGCGCTTTGCGCAGGATCTGCTGTTGCTGGGCACTGAGATCTATTCTCCTCCGAATGCAATGCTTGCCGAAATCGATGACGACTTGAACCCGGACGGTGATCTGGATGAAGAACCCGTGGAACAACTCCGGCTACTCCACCAGACGCACTGAATCCAGAAAATTAGACGCCTGCTCGGCGTCCACCTCCGCGCCGAGCACAACCCACTGCCAAACGCGATTCCCGCGGGCCA
>CAIPGD010000207.1 GCA_903864485.1 uncultured bacterium
GCTGCCTAATTAGGTCCTGACAACCGGCATCCTCGGGGGTTACCGAGCGCTTTGAAATCAGTGCCTCGGTCAGTTTTCGGACCGCCAGAGCCGGGTCTTGATGGACGTGCATGGTGGGTTTGTTTGGAATTAGTCGCGTAACAACTCGTTGATCGCGGTTTTGGCACGGGTCTGTTCATCGACTCGCTTGACGATCACAGCGCAATACAAGCTGACGCCGCCGCTAGATGGCATCGAACCCGGTACCACGACTGCTCCCGAAGGCACGCGCCCTTGAAAAATTTCACCGGTAGCACGGTCGACGATCCGGGTGCTGGCGCCAATAAAGACACCCATCGACAGGACAGCATTGCGCTCAACGATCACGCCTTCAACGACCTCCGAGCGGGCGCCGATAAAGCAATTGTCTTCAATGATGGTTGGATTCGCCTGCAAGGGCTCGAGCACGCCACCGATGCCGACACCCCCGGATAGGTGGACATTTTTTCCGATCTGGGCGCAAGAGCCGACGGTTGCCCACGTGTCCACCATGGTGCCTTCATCGACATAGGCGCCAATATTGACGTAGGAGGGCATCAAGACCACATTTTTTCCAATGTGGGCGCCGCGCCGAGCGACTGCGGGTGGAACAACGCGGAACCCACCGGCGTTGAACTGTTCAGCGGTCCACCCGGCAAATTTGCTTGGGACCTTGTCAAAGAAACCCAGGTCACCGGCGTGCATCGGCACGTTTTCGTGCAACCTGAAGGAGAGCAGTACCGCCTTCTTGAGCCACTGGTGGGTGACCCACTGGCCGTCGATTTTTTCCGCGACCCGAAGTCGACCCGTATCGAGCTCGGCGAGGGCGTGATCGACGGCCTCACGGGTTTCGATGGAAGCACTGCTCGGCGAGAGTTCAGTGCGGTGGTCCCAAGCGGATTCAATGGCCGATTGAAGTGCGTTCATAGTGGTGACTGTAGTGGGTGAGTAAATTATTCAATATCAAGCAGTTGAACCGATCAGCTCAGCCATTCGATGAGCTGCTTCGAGACATCGGTCGAGCGGTTCGACCAGGGCAATCCGAATCCGACCGGAACCTGGAGACGTGGCTGGCGCTTGTGTCGAGCCACGTCGACCGAGCCCAAGACCGTACTCGCGCGAAATCAGGCTACCCGGAAGCACCCGCACGTTGGCTTGGCGTAACAATTCCAGGGTGAAGCTCAGATCATCGCCACCCCGGACGCCAGCCCAGAGATAGAACCCTGCGTCGGGTTTTGTGACCTCCAGGCAGGTTTGAAGTACTGGTAAAACTGCATCGAATTTGGCCGAATACAGGGCTCGATTCTCGATCACATGCGTTTCATCCCGCCAGGCGGCAACGCTTGCAGCTTGGATTGGCAAACCCATGGCGCTGCCGTGATAGGTCCGGTAGCGCAAAAACGGAGCAATGACTTCAGCGTCGCCGGCGACGAAGCCCGACCGCATACCGGGAACACTCGAACGCTTCGACAGGCTCGAAAAAACCACGAGGCGACGCCAATTCGCGCGGCCGAGCGCCTGCGCGGCTTCGAGCGCGCCCAAGGGGGGCTGCTCAAACCAAATCTCGGAATAGCACTCGTCTGACGCGATCACAAAGTCGTGTTTGTCAGCAAGGGCGAACAGCAGGCGCCACTCGTCCAAGGTCATGACCCGACCGGTCGGATTGCCTGGTGTGCACACAAATAGCAACTGGGTCCGATCCCAAATCTCGGGTGCGATGGCCAACCAGTCGCACGCAAATCCCTGCTCGGGGGTCTGGGACACGAAGTACGGCAACGCACCTGCCAAAAGGGCAGCCCCTTCATAGATCTGATAGAAGGGGTCGGGCATCACAACGAGCGGCGGCAACGATGAGTTACCGGAATCGATCACCGTCTGGGCGAATGCGAAGAGTGCCTCCCTGGATCCATTAACGGGGAGCACCTCACGCTGAGGGTCGAGGCGGTTAAGCCCGTAACGCCGGCAGAGCCAATCGGCAATTGCCTCCCGCAGTGCGGTCGATCCGAGGGTTGCAGGGTAGGTCGACAGACCATCCAGCCCGCGGACAAGGGCGTCGCGAATGCAGGCGGGTGTTGCATGCTTGGGTTCGCCAATCGATAGATCAATCGGCGGGCAACCGGCGGCCGGATCGATACCCTCTGTCAGGGCTCGCAAACGTTCAAAGGGGTAGGGCTGAAGCGCGCCCAGACGGGTGTTCATCCCCTGGTGGCAGATTCAGGTTGGAATGAGTCCAGTTCGACGCGCGGGGCGGGTATCCAGCCAGGCGCCTGGTGTTCGACCACGATATTGGTGAAAATACCGCCGCGAACGTACCAACGGGCCGTGAGCTTTAGATAACGGGGCGCAATCGCGGCAACCAGGTCATCAAGAATCCGGTTCGTGACGGCTTCGTGAAAAGCGCCCTCGTCGCGAAAGGACCAAAAATAAAGCTTCAGACTCTTGAGTTCAACGCACCGCTGATCGGCAACGCAGTCGATTGTCATGGTTGCAAAATCGGGCTGCCCGGTGAGCGGGCAGAGGCAAGTGAATTCAGGCACCTGAAAATGGATCAGGTAGTCGCGCTGGGGAGAAGGATTTGGAAAGGTTTCGAGCGTCTTGCTCGGTTTTGATGACATGAAATTAGGCTCCAGCAGCGGATAGCGCGAAGCAGATTATTATAGGCGCAGCCAACACGGCAACCCGCGCGTGGATGGCCATTGCCCCTTCGGAGCCTTCCGCTTCCCAGATCGTTGTGCGACTCAAACAAATCAAACTTGCTGGATTCAAGTCCTTTGTGGATCCAACCGCGATCGAACTGCCGGGCAGTCTGATCGGAATTGTCGGCCCGAACGGCTGCGGCAAGTCCAACATCATGGATGCAGTTCGTTGGGTTCTTGGCGAGACGAGAGCCGGTGAGCTGCGCGGCGATTCGATGCA
>CAIPGD010000208.1 GCA_903864485.1 uncultured bacterium
CCAAACTCGCCCTCAGATTAGGCCCAGTTTTAGAAATAGGATACAAAATCCATGGTCAATCCCCGCTCAGCTTCAGATCCCGAGTTGCCACAACACGAGCCTTCGGCATCGCCATCGCCGTCTGGCGCCGGGGCAACTGCGCCTCCAGTCGCCTCGGCTCCGTCGGATGCTGCGGCGGGCCCAGGAGTCGGCGCAGCGGTCGGTCCCGGGGTGGGCCCAGGGGTGGGGGTAGGGGTGGGGGTAGACCCAGCTGGTCTCGTCGATGGCGCCGATCTTCATGTCGCCTCCGATGCGATCGCGCTGATTGAGGCGCAAGCCCGTGTGGCCGAGTACCACGAGGCCTACCTGAGGGCGAAGGCCGAGATGGAAAACATCCGTCGTCGCGCCCAAGAAGACATTGCCAAGACGCACAAGTACGCGATCGAAAACTTTGCTGAAGCGCTGGTTCCCGTAATCGACAGCCTCGAGGCCGCGCTCGCAACGCCGGCGGCCACGCCCGAGCAGATGCGCTCCGGGGTTGAGATCACCCTGCGCCAGCTGCTATCGGCCTTTGAAAAGGCTCGTTTGACCCCAATCGATCCCAAGGGCGATCGTTTTGATCCCAACCGGCATCAAGCCATTTCGATGGTGCCCTCCGCGGAAGTCGCCGCGCAACACATTGTGGCTGTGCTCCAGAAGGGTTGGGTGATCGCCGATCGGGTGCTCAAACCCGCGCTCGTGACGGTCTCCAACGGCCCCGCCGGGCAGGCTTGAAACCTGCCGGCCTTGTCCCCATCTAAACCGTATCTAGTTAATTACTTCAAGAGAACCAAATCATGGCCAAGATCATCGGCATCGACCTCGGCACCACCAACTCCTGCGTCGCCATCATGGAAGGCGGTCAGCCGCGCGTGATCGAAAACGCCGAGGGCGCCCGCACCACGCCGTCCATCGTTGCGTACATGGAGGACGGCGAGATCCTCGTGGGCGCGCCCGCCAAGCGGCAGGCTGTGACCAACCCAACCAACACGCTGTTTGCCGTGAAGCGTTTGATCGGCCGCAAGTTTGGCGAAAAAGAAGTGCAGAAGGACATCAACCTGATGCCTTACGCCATCGTCAAGGCCGACAACGGCGACGCCTGGGTCGAGTCACGTGGTCGCAAGCTGGCGCCCCCGCAGGTGTCGGCCGAAGTGCTACGCAAAATGAAAAAGACCGCTGAGGACTACCTTGGCGAAGACGTCACCGAAGCGGTGATCACGGTTCCGGCTTACTTCAACGATGCCCAGCGTCAGGCCACTAAAGACGCCGGTCGGATCGCAGGGCTCGAAGTCAAGCGCATCATCAACGAACCGACCGCCGCCGCGCTGGCGTTCGGCCTTGACAAGCAATCCAAGCATGACCGCAAGATTGCTGTGTTCGACCTCGGTGGCGGCACCTTTGATATTTCGATCATCGAGATTGCTGACGTGGATGGCGAGAAGCAGTTTGAAGTGCTCTCCACCAACGGCGATACCTTCCTGGGCGGTGAAGACTTCGATCAGCGTTTGATCGAGCATATCATCGGTGAATTCAAGAAAGAGTCCGGTGTCGATCTGGCCCGCGATGTGTTGGCCCTGCAGCGCCTGAAAGAGGCCGCCGAGAAAGCCAAGATCGAGCTGTCGAGCTCCGCGCAGACCGAAATCAATTTGCCCTATGTCACGGCAGACGCTTCGGGGCCGCGCCACCTCAACATGAAGTTGACGCGGGCCAAACTCGAGGCGCTTGTCGATGAACTGATTCAGCGCACGATCGAACCCTGCCGGATTGCGATCAAAGACGCGGGCGTCAAAGTCGGCGACATTGAGGACGTCATTCTGGTCGGCGGTATGACCCGGATGCCCAAGGTCCAGGAGAAGGTCAAAGAGTTCTTTGGCAAAGAGCCACGCAAGGACGTCAACCCCGATGAGGCGGTGGCGGTCGGCGCCGCGATTCAGGGTTCGGTGTTGTCCGGCGAGCGCAAGGATGTGCTCTTGCTCGACGTCACGCCACTGTCCCTGGGGATCGAAACCCTCGGCGGCGTGATGACCAAAATGATCAACAAAAACACGACGATCCCGACCAAGTACGCTCAAGTGTTCTCAACCGCGGACGATAACCAGCCCGCCGTCACGATCAAGGTTTTTCAGGGCGAGCGCGAAATCGCTGCGGGCAATAAGTTGCTCGGTGAATTCAACCTCGAGGGCATTCCCCAGGCCCCGCGCGGTACGCCCCAGATCGAGGTGACGTTTGATATCGATGCCAATGGCATCCTGCACGTGTCGGCCAAGGACAAAGCGAGCGGCAAAGAAAATAAGGTCACGATCAAGGCCAACTCGGGCCTCAACGAGGCCGAAATTGAGCGCATGGTCAAAGACGCCGAGGCCAATGCTGAAGAAGATCGTCGCATTGCCGAGGTAGCCCAGGCCCGTAATCAAGCCGATGCCATGGTCCACCAGGTTCGCAAGAGCCTGACCGAGCATGCCGACAAGATTGATGCAGCCGAAAAGACCAAGATCGAAGAGGCTATTAAGGAAACTGAAGCGGCGATCCAGTCCGACGATAAGGCCCGGATCGAGGCCGCCTCCGAGGCACTGATGACTGCCTCACAGAAGATTGGTGAGATCATGGCGGCCGAAATGCAGAAAGGCGACGGAATGGGGCCAGGTCCTGGCGGTCCAGGGGCAAACGGTGGGCATGGCGGCGCTCACAGCGGCGGTGCATCGGGTGGCTCAGGTGGCGGCTCGGGCAGTGCCGGTGGTTCGCGCCCTAAAGACGATGACATCGTCGATGCCGACTTCAAGGAAGTGCGTCGAGGCTAATCTGCAGCGTTTAACCTGATCGGTCCTGTTGACCGGTCAACATGAGTGAATAAGCACCGATGGCGAAACGGGATTTCTATGAGGTGCTCGGCCTCGCGAAAAACGCCTCTGACGAAGAGATTAAGAAGTCGTATCGCAAACTGGCGATGAAATACCATCCGGATCGCAATCCGGACAGTAAAGAATCCGAAGGCAAGTTCAAAGAGGTCAAAGAAGCCTACGAAATGCTCTCAGACGAGCAGAAGCGGGCAGCCTATGACCGGTACGGCCATGCGGGGGTTGATCCCAACATGGGAGGTGGTCCCGGCGGTCCAGGTGCTGCCGGCTTCGCTGACGTCTTCGGCGATATTTTTGGCGACATCTTTGGCCAGGCGGGCGCCCGTGGTGCAGGGGGAGGGCGCTCCAATGTGTATCGCGGATCGGATCTGCGTTACACCATGGACATCTCCCTCGAACAGGCCGCCAATGGGCACGAAGCCCAAATTCGCGTCCCGAGCTGGGAAGGTTGTGAGACCTGCAAGGGTACTGGCGCCAAGCCGGGTACGAAGCCTCAACCCTGTCGGCCGTGTGGCGGGGGCGGAACCGTCCGCGTCCAGCAGGGCTTCTTTTCAATCCAGCAGACCTGCCCGCATTGTCATGGCTCGGGCCGGATTATTCCCGATCCGTGTACGGCTTGCGAAGGCGTTGGCCGGACTCGCAAGAACAAAACACTCGAGGTCAAGATCCCCGCGGGCATCGATGAAGGGATGCGAATCCGATCTAGCGGCAACGGCGAGCCGGGTGTCAATGGCGGGCCATCGGGCGACCTGTTCGTTGAAATCAAGATCAAGCCGCATGGGGTATTTCAGCGCGACGGGGACGACCTGCACTGTGAGATTCCAATTCAGTTCACCACAGCCGCGCTGGGGGGCAAGATCGAAGTGCCTACTCTGGCCGGACGGGCCGAAATGGACGTGCCCGAAGGAACTCAGTCGGGCAAAACATTCCGCTTGCGTGGCAAGGGCATCAAGGGGCTCCGATCCAGCTACCCGGGCGACCTTTACTGTCACCTTGCCGTTGAGACCCCGGTCAAGCTAACCGAGAAGCAAAAGGTGTTGTTACGTGAACTCGAACAATCTCTGAAGGATGTGCGCCATAACCCGGCCGCGAAGTCCTTTATGGATCGGGTGAAAGACTTTTTCCAATAGCGGGTGCGAGGTGTATCCGACGCTGACCCCCGCGCTCAACGCCTCCAGGCGAGTGCTTGAGGGGCGCGTTGGACCGCTCAATGTCTATGTCGCGGGAGACGGGCCCCCTCTCCTTTTGATTCACAGCATGAATGCCTCAGCCTCGGCTTACGAGATCAAGCCGATCTTCGAGGCCATGCAAAGTGATCGGCAGGTATGGGCGCCCGA
>CAIPGD010000209.1 GCA_903864485.1 uncultured bacterium
AGGTAGTCATCTCGTGATCACAACTATTATGTTCAATTTTATTGCATCGTCTTTGATGGCGGGGCTGCTCGTGGGGCCTCTGAAGGCGCCGGGCAGCATGATGGTCGAAACGGTGGCGTTTCCAATCTCGGCGCGGATGCCCGGGATGTATGAAATTTTGCAAGGATTTGGCGTGGATTGGCCCCGTACGCCACTTAACTTGACTCTCCTGCTTGCCATGGCGGCTGCAATCGCGGTGGGTCTTTATCTGACGCGCTCCCGGTGGGGCTACGAATTGCGAACAGTTGGGTTTTCGAGCGATGCAGCCCGCTACGCGGGTATTCAGCCGGGTCGACAGCGGGTCATCAGCCTGCTCATCGCAGGCGCGTTGGCCGGTTTGGTCGGGATCAATGAACTTGCCGGGGCCCAGCATCGCTTAATGCTGGATTTTGTGTTGGGTGCTGGGTTTACGGGGATTGCGGTCTCGCTGATCGGACGCAACCACCCCCTGGGGATCGTGCTGGCGTCTATCCTCTTTGGTGGTTTGTATCAGGGGGGTGCCGAGCTGGCATTTGAGTTGCCTGGTTTTAGTCGCGACATGGTGACGACGCTTCAGGGCTTGATCGTTTTATTTTCTGGCGCTATGGCAATGGTGTCAGCGCCTCTGCTGGTCTGGATTCTCAAGCGGGTTGGGGGGCGCAATGGATGACGCGCAGTGGCTGAGCCTTTTGGCATCGACCTTCAGGGTTTCGGCGCCCTTGGTGTTCTGCGCGCTCGCTGGCCTGCTCAGTGAGCGGGCCGGAGTGATCGACCTGGGGCTCGAGGGCAAGATGTTGTTGTCGGCTTTTGCAGCCGGTGCGGCAGGCGCTTTCACCGGGTCGCTCACGGCTGCGCTCGGTGCGGCCTTGCTCGTCGGATTCGCCTTGTCGATGCTGCATGGCTTTGCCTGTATCACCCACCGTGGTGATCAGGTTGTACTCGGTATTGCATTGACCATGACGGCGGCGGGACTGTCGGTTGTGCTTGCGGTGGCCTGGTTTGGACAAGGCGGGCAGACACCCCCATTGCCCAATACGCTGCGCTTCTTGCCGGTATGGTTTGGCCAGAATTCCTTGGTCTATCTCGCACTCGGATTGGTTCCTGTCATTTGGTTTTTTCTGTTTCGAACAACGGTTGGTCTGCGCTTGCGCGCAACGGGCGAAAACCCTGCCATGGTCGAGGCCGCTGGCCTTTCCGTTCCTCTGCTGAGATACGGCGCACTGGCTATTAACGGATTGTTGTGCGGGTTGGCCGGGAGCTACCTGGTACTCGCCCAAGGTGCCAATTTCTCGCCGCACATGACGGCAGGGCGGGGGTACATGGCATTGGCGGCGATGATTTTCGGCAAGTGGCATCCCGTTGGTGCGCTTGGCGCCTGTCTGCTTTTCGGGTTTCTGGATGCCGCCGCGATTCGTCTGCAGGGAGTCTCAATTGCACTTCCGGGGCTCGGCGACCCGATGGGCGTTGTCGAGATTCCAGTTCAGGCAATCCAGGCCCTGCCGTACTTGATGACGGTCCTGTTGCTGGCTGGTTTTGTGGGCCATGCCCGCGCGCCAGCAGCCCTTGGAATTCCTAAATGATCGAACCCCAAACGATCGAACCCTAAATGATTGAACCAACGCCCGCCCAAATGGATGAGTTGGTTGCAGCGGCCAGGGCCGCGAGGGATCGCGCCTATGCACCGTACTCAGGGTTTGCGGTCGGCGCTGCTCTACTGGATGAGCAGGGCCGCATTCATGCGGGTTGTAATGTTGAGAATGCGGCCTATCCGCAGAGCCAGTGCGCGGAAGCCTCCGCAATCGGCAACCTCATCGTTGCGGGCAGCCGACGAATCACCGCAGTCGTCGTCGTGGGGGTGGCGCCAGAGCCTCTAACACCCTGTGGCGGTTGTCGCCAAAGGCTTCGCGAATTTGCAACTGGCGCAACCCCAGTCTGGAGCGCCGATCTGCATCAGGTGCAGGGCCGTTTCACCCTCGGGCAGTTACTGCCCGAGAGTTTTGGCCCCCACCAGTTACCGTGATCAGGCATCCTCAACGCCAAGCCTATCTCTTAAAGTACCGGGTAGTCGGTGTATCCCTCTTCGCTCCCGCCGTACCACCCAACATAACGGGGTTCGTTATACGGGCCATCGGTCGCAATCCGTTCCGGCAGGTCGGGATTTGAGATGTAGGCGCGGCCGAACGCCACCATATCGAGCGCGCCGTCCTGTAACAGTTGCTCTGCTGCATCGGGCTCAATCCCGCCATTGCCGATCAGGCAACCGTGGTAGTGAGGTTTGACGATTTCGAGGATCTTGGGCATGTCTGGCGCACCGGCCCAGGCGTTGGTATCGCCCAGATGCAGATAGGTCAGGCCATAGTGCTGCGCCATCGCAGCGACC
>CAIPGD010000210.1 GCA_903864485.1 uncultured bacterium
CGGGTTGCCGGATCAATCCAGATTTCAGCACGGCCCGCCTCAACGGACATCACGAGGACCCGCTGGCTGCGCGCGAATGCGTAGGGAACTCGGATCAACGGGGTACCGGGGCGGGGTCGGGCAAGAGGGCAGAAGCGGGCGCTGGCGCAACCGTCGGCGCGGGCGGCAAGACGAGGCCTGAGCTTCGTGGGATTAGCCCAGGTGCTAGTCCCGGTAGTGGCGTGGGCACCAGCGAGGGAATCTCAACAGCCGCACCCGGCAGAGGTCCAACTGCCCCGGGGCGCGGGGTCATCGGCGGCAACTGCGTTGAAGTGAAGTCAGGCAACACCTGGTGCGGCGGCAAGGCGATATCGGCCTGCAGTCGGCGCACAAAGTCGTATCGGTCAGCGGTCAGATTCCACGAGGCTTCCGCTGAGCGCAGCACGACCGGGCGCAGGAACACGAGCAAATTGGTCTTCTTGCGCGAACGCTTGTCAAACCGAAACAATTGCCCGACGACCGGCAGATCACCCAGGCCCGGAACTTTCTCGATCGAACCCTCAACCGTCTCCTGGATCAAACCACCAAGCACCACCATCTGACCATCATCGACGATGACATTCGATTCAATTGCACGCCGGTTCGTGATGAGTCCGGCGGAATTACTCTGCGAGGTATCAACGCTCGCGACCTCCTGGAAGATCTGCATCTTGACGAGTCCGCCCTCCGAGATCTGGGGTCGAACCCGAAGCGTGGTGCCAACGTCTCGACGCTCAATCGTCTGAAACGGACTGACGCTCGCTCCGGTATTGGCCGTCAGAAACTGCCCTGTGATGAAGGGTACATTCTGCCCGATCGTGATCCTCGCCTCTTCGTTATCCAGCGTCAAAAGATTGGGCGTCGCCAGAATATTGGCAGAACCGCTTTCCTCAAGAGCACGTGCCAGAAAGCCGAGGTTGACCACCGACGAACTGCTGATCCCAGGGATGCTGACATCGCGGATGATCCCGACATTCAGACCGCGGGCCGCGCCGGCAATATTTTGCGCCAAGCCGATGATGTTGGTCGATGACCCCGCCGCGGTGAAATTAGTTCCGCCAATTCCACCTGTTCCCCCGGCTGAGGGTGATTGCAGGAACTGGAACTGAACACCGAACTCGGCCGACTTGCTGACGGTGACTTCAACGATCAGTGATTCGATATAGACCTGAGCACGACGCGCGTCCAGACGGTCGATCACCCCACGCAAATTACGGTAGATCGGCTCGGCCGCGATGATGATCAGGGAATTGGTCGCCGTGTCCGCAGCGACCGTGGCACCGCCAGAAGTAAAAGCCTGCTGCGACTGCGAAGGGTTGGCGCCACCGGGGTTGGACGCGCCAAATCCACCACCCATTGCGGTGCCTTGCCCGCCTTGGGCACCAGTTTGCCCGGTCTGCCCAGTCTGGCCAAACCCACCGGTGGTGCCAGCGCCCGCTGAAAAACCGCCCTGACCAGCAGCCCCCTGCGCCGCACCGAATCCGGCACTGGAACCTGGATCGATCGTTCCGCCACCCGAGCCTAGCGCACCGCCAAGGACCCCGCGCAAGACCTGGGCGAGACGACTTGCCTCGGCATTACGCAGGTAGACGACATGCAAATTACCCGGTGTGGCCGATGGCTGGTCGAGTCGATCGACCAGGCTGCGTGCCAACGCGATCTTGGCCGAGCTAGTCGCCCGCAATAACAGAGAGTTGCTGCGCGAGTCGGCGAGCACCAGGACCTTTTGACCCGGATCAACCTGCGCCCCTTGGCCGGCCCGAGCAGCATCATCCAACAAACGGCTGATAACCGCGGCCACATCCGACGCGATCGAGTACTTGAGCGGCAGGACCTCGACATCATTAACCGATGGGTTATCAAGGACCTCAATCAGACGACCAATGCGCTGGAGATTGGTTGCGTAATCAGTGACCACGAGAGAGTTGTTATTCGGATACGCCGTGATGGTGTTGTTGGGTGCGATCAGGGGCCGCAAGACCGCCACGAGATTCGAAGCCGACTCGTTGCGCAACTGGTACACCTGAGTCAGGATCTGATCACCCGAATTCGTGCTTCGAGAGACTTCGTTGGCGCCGGTCGTCACCTTGCCGCCCTGCACCTTGGCGTCCGCCTCGGGCACGACGCGCAATAATCCGCCCGCTTCGATGATCGCAAACCCCTGCATCCGCAGCGACGATTGCAGCATCTGCAGCGCCGTTGCCCGCGGCACTGGCTTGGGCGTCTCCAGCGTTAACTTGCCTTTAACCCTTGGATCGACCACAAAAGTGCGACCGATCAGATGCCCGAAGGCGCCAATCACCGCATCGAGATCCGCGTCCTTAAAGTTGAGCGCCACTGGCTCATTGGGATTAACAACAGAGGGGACCGAAGGCGACGCCGAGGTCGGATTGGACGACGAGGTCGGGGTCGAGGTCGGGGTCGGAGTTGAGGTCGGGGGTTAGGTCGGGGGTGGGGTCGATGCAGCCATCGCTTTCTTCGCCATTGCTGTCGAAACAGGCATCCATGGCAACGTGACCAGGCAGCAAAGCAAACCAAGCTTTGAGAGCGGTACCGTCGTCCTGCTGGCCGTCATGGCGGGCCACTGCAACCAGCGCCCCCGCCGACGACCCCCGCGCGCATCTTCAATGAACAAGTCAGGCTCCCATGCGAATAATGGTTCGACCGCCTTCACGCGGTCCGATCAGGTTAAGCAATGGCGTCAACGCCGTCTGCATTAGCGGATCCGGCCAAGCAGCCAGCCGCAACTTAAGACCGCCACGCGCATTCCATTGCCCGTCGCCTTCAAGATTGACCGGCCCGGCGAGAGTCTCCATCCGCAAGGCTGCGCTCTCACCGGCCGCACGCACGGCCAGTCGCCAGCTCCCAAGCGGACGCACTGGACTCATCGCGGATGTCACATCTGCAAGCTCGAGCGTCAGTGTGCCGCGGATTCCAGCCGAGTCAATCACCATCGGCTCCCATTGAGCGCGCAACGCCCCAACAGGCCGAACTGTATTCCAGGGAGAACCCAACCCAGATAGCGCCAAACCGATCCACTCAAAGCGTCCTGCATCCACCCGAACCCCGGTTGCGACAGATCCCACCACATGCACCGGTGCGCCACCGTCGACCAGCACCACGCTGGCGTCCAGCAGCCCAATCAGAAGGCTTGGCGAGAGGGTCCAACGGATCACCCCCGGCAAGGCAAGCCCCTGTAATGGTGCAGCTGAAGAGGCTGGCGCGGGACCGGGGTCAACAATCACAATCCGCGCGGCGCCCCGCCACAGCGTACCCTCAGTTTGAGCCAAACGAACTCGCCCCCCGGTGGCGTGAGTCAGCCAGAGATCGAGCAGTGCGGTTGGTGGGGAAATCGCGAGAACCCCAATCGCAACGCCAGCTACGAATAACAGAGTCAACGCGACTTTCGGTACCCGACTCAAGGAGATTCCACCAGTGGCCGCTCAAAGCGGATTCGTGCGGAGACCATTTCAGGCGTTTTGGTGCGTTCAATCTCCAGGCTGGTCGCACGGATACGCAGATCGCGTTGAGTGTCGGCGACCCACTTCAACAATCGAGTCACCTGCACGCTACTGACGCGAAGCTCTTGCGAGGTCGTATCCCCACCTGGAAGTAACTCGGCAGGGAGAGCGCTCGACTTCAACAACCGCTCGAGCTCTGCACCCAAAGGTTGCGCCGATGGCGAGCCCGCCCGGCTAGCGAGCCCCGCAAACTGATCAGCCATCCAGTCGACCTGCGCCAACTGCGCTCGTCGTTGCGGCAACTCCCGCTCGAGGCGAGCAATTCCGCGCAATGCTGGAGAAACGGCGAGTTGGTCGAGCACGAGCAAAACCAACACGAGTACAGCCACAGCCAGCAACCAGCGCTCACGCACGGCAAGCGCATCCCACCGTCCGCGGGCCTCAGACGTCCATCGAGCGATTTGGCTCTGATCAGCGTTCATGACCCCAAGCTCACAATCGCGACCGGGTCGCGTTCCTCAAATTGCAAACGCAAGCGCTCGCGGCCCGCCGCCTCGCGGAGCGACTCCCGAGCGGCCGCCGCATCGGCCCAGCCAGGTTGAAATCGCACCCGCAAACGACCGTCCCGGTATTCAGCGGAACTCAACGCGTCCATCGCCCGTGGGCCGAGGGCCGTCGCCAGCCGGGTCAAGAGCGCGGTCGCGTCATCGGTGGCAGGCTCACCTGCACGAATTCGCGCCACGTCAAGGCGACGCTGCATCTGCAATGACGCATCCACAATCGGTATCCGTGCCGGCAACACAGTACGTACCCGCTGTTCGATGGCAGCCTCGATCGCGACGGACTCTTTTGACATCAGTCCCCATTGCAGATTGAGGCAAATGATCGCCGTCATTGCACACAGGGCTCCCAGTGCGAGTGGCCAGCGCCATCTGGGCCAAGACACCTTCACCGCAGGGCGCCCTTGACGCGACCTTCCCGCCACCGCTTGCTGAAGATCAATCGACGCGGGAATCGGGACCGGCATGGGGTTTGTGACTCCAACCAGGCCAGCCGCGCGAACCGCGGATTGAATTGCTTTCAAAGCCTCGGCATCATCGGCGTACAGATTGACCGTTCCTTCGAATGGAATAGTCGTCTGAGCCAGTACGAGCAGCGCGGCCGCCGACGATTCGAGATCGGGGCGTTCCGCTTCAACCCCGAAGCCGTCGGCAGATCCGAGCCGGATCGTTAGTGAGGAACCGACCCAGGCGATCGACCACGTACCATCCCGCCAGGGAATCGCGAGGGGCGCCGGCCAGGCCGCTGCGACGCGTATCCCTTCCCGGGCAAACCCGGCGACGATGAGGTCGTACCATTCCCGATCAACAACGCCCAAAACTCGTCGACCTTCTCCGAGCTCCGGGCCCAACGCAATGCGGCAAGCTGTAGGATCCTGAAGCAACGAATCTTCAATCAGATTTGGCAGGGCCTGTTCGAGACGGGTCCCAGTCAGGGGGGGCACCGTGGCGGTGACCAGCAGGACATCCCGCGGGTCGAAAACCACGGCGATTTCTTTGACGCCCTCCAAAGCCCCTAGAGTGCATCGCTCTGGGCCGGCACCGGAGTGGCGCCAAACGGTCAGGGCGGCCGTGTCCGCCAGGCCGTCTGCGGGCACTGCGACAGGCGCGGAAGCGCGCGCGGGCAACCAGGCAATCACGCCGATCGGCGCGCGTTGGCGCTGAAATAAGGATCCTAGTAACGGTCCTGCCATACCAGTTCTACGAGTTCTCGACCTTTGCGTTCCAGGAGTGTGTCACTGCGTGACTCGATCCGATCGTAACGTACCGCTCCCCGGACGAGAAACCACGCGGATGTGACAGCCCAACGTTCGGCCTTGAAAATCTGCGCCTGCGGCTCGTAAGCCTGGTTCGCATCGGTCAGATCCCGAAACGGAACGCGCTCCCGGGTCGCCACAAATGCTCGCGCCTGCGGCAAATCCATGACACCCGTGCGAGCAGCAATCACCTCAGCGGATGCGGTATTGATATTGACTGGAGCGGCTCGCGGCAACATGACGATCAGTGGTTCGAGGGCAGCCACTGCAACTGCGTCGAACCCGGGAACCGTCAAGAGGTCAGCAGCCCGCCGAATCGGAAACGCAGTCGGACGCGATGAGTTAGCCGACTCAGTCCCGGTCGCGGTTCCGGTCCCGGTCCCGGTCCCGGTCCCGGTGCCGGCGCCGGCCCCTGTTCCAGCCCCCCCGCCCGCCGCCTCTTTGACCAATGGGGTCGCAGCCAACAAGCGGGCAATCAGCGGCTCAGCCAAGGATGACGGCTGCCCGACAAGAGTCAGCAAACTCGCGAGTGCGGCGGCTTCAACCGGATCAACGCGGCCGCCCGGCACCACATTGGCCAAATTGAACCGACCCTGCATATCCAGGATTTGTCCCGAAAGCGTTGCGGGTGTCGCCCCGCTATCCAATGCCCCCCCCGCGCCGACAGACGCATCAACTCGCGTATCAGCAACCGGAACCGCCCAAGGTTCGCCAAGGTGATCCGTGCTGCTCGATCGGGCGTCCTGGCGCAAGATCACTCGGGCCCAGTCAATTGCAGCACGCTCGATCCAACGCGCCTGGGTGATCGCCAGTCTGTTTTCGATCGTCCGTACGGTCGCGCTTTGACGCGCAAAGAGCGCCGAGACGATCGTAGTCGCAAGTGCAACGATCAAAAGTGCTGTCACGATCGCAGCGCCGCGCTGACGCGGCCCCTGAAGAGCCCGTTTCAGCATCAGTCGCGCACCGAGTAAACGCGAACAAAGCGGGAACCGTCGGCCCGCTCGATCGACAACTCGACCCCGAGAATGGGTGCCTCAACTGGACGCGCTGGAGCAGGAGTGGCAGGGTCTCCTGTCGGAGGCGCCGCCAGGCTTGCGTCCTGACTGGCCATTAAAGCCGCCATCGAAAATCCGGTTTGCCACCCCTGTCCGCTTGGCCAGGCCCGCCACTGCAGATCTTTGACGCCGGCAAGAACCGGCTGCCAGACGAGTTCGCCCGCCGCATTGGCGCCATCGGCAATGTTTGCGGCCACTCCACGCTCCAGAGTGTCCGCGCGCAATCGCCAGACCACCCGATCAATTCGGGTCGGATCAGAAGCGGTACCGCCCAAACGGGCCAATTCGAGAACCAGGCGATCATCGACCGACAGAAAGCGCACTGCTCGGGCCACCGCCGGAATCGTCCGGACCGCCCAGGTGCGCCGCAGATCATCGTCGACCTGAGCAAACGCGATAGTCAGCGCTCGCAACCCCTCGCTCTCACGGGTCAGACGATCGCGTGAAGAAAGAACCGATTCGAGCCCCCGCCAGCACAACACGGCCAGAACACCCAGCAGCGCGATCGCCACCAGCAATTCAAGCAAGGTGAAGCCAGCACGCGAGCGTCGGGGTGAGGGGTAGCGCCAACTGCGGAGCGAAGCAAATCGTGGAGCGGACATGGTTAGCCGCCCGGTACGTTGGTGGCGAAGCCGACCAGGCGAGCCAGGCGCGGCGCATCGGCCTCCACCGGCGCATCCGCCGCACGGACGGATATTTCGACCCGTCGAAAAAAAAGATTCGGGGTGGCGAATACTTCTTCTTCGCACCGCAGAGCGACCCCGCCCTGCGGGCAATCGAAGCGCCGCCGGCCAACCTCGGGCCACTCTGAACTCAGGCGAATCGTCGCTAACCGGTTCTCCGCACTCCACAGCGCATACGCCCTCAGGCGCATGTCCTGTGCACCTTGTGTCAACGTCGCGGTCGCGCGCAACGCTGCAATCAAGGCCACCGCCGCGATTGTCAGCGCCACCAACACCTCGATCAGAGTGAAGCCCACAAGAGACCGTCTGGCAGACCGTCGGACCATCCTCGGCGCGTTCATTGCACACCAAACAGGCCAAGGCCGTTTGCCTGCAAGCTCACCCGGGCCTGCTCGCGGCGCAGAACAATCGTGAATGGCGAATCGATCGCATCGCGTCCAAACTCGACCGTCGACTGTCCGTCAGTCCGACTCAGATCGACCTGGGTCGGCACGCTCCAGGGTCTCGGGCGCAAATCCGGGTCGCCGGTCAGCGGTCGCCAGCTACGCTGATCTCGAATCAGAAAACGCCAACCTTGGGCATCAATTTCGAACCGGAGTGGGGCACCGCCGATCAGCGCCTGTTCATGCGCGATTTCGAGTACCGCAGCCAGTCGCTCAGTATCGAGTCGCAATTGACGTTGCGTATCTGGCCCCCCGGAGATCGCCGTAAATGCCAGAACAATTCCGATAATAACCACAACAACGAGCATCTCGATCAGCGTCATCCCGCGCGCCGATCGCCGTTGCCGATTCGGGGCCCGGCTCAACTCAACAGAAGAGGTGGGATGTAACGAAACTTGAGTTGATTGAAGCTTCAGAGGTCCCACGAGCCCACATCGGCATCCACGCCGGTGCCGCCGCTTTGACCATCGGCGCCAAAGCTGAAGACGTCAATCTCACCGCGGATTCCTGGATTCAGAAATTGATACGGTTTACCCCAGGGGTCATTTGGCAGGCGCTCCAGGTAGGACTTCCAGTTCGATGGCACAGGGGATACCGAGGGTTTCTGAACCAAGGCTAGCAAGCCCTGCTCGGTGCTCGGATAGCGCTGATTGTCCAGCCGATAAAGCTTCAAGGCCTGCATGATCGAGGCGACATCCTGTTTGGCCGCGACTGCGCGGGCCTCGTCCGGACGACTCATGACGCGAGGAACCACCAGAGCCGCCAGAACCCCAAGAATCACGATCACGACCATGATCTCAATCAGGGTAAAGCCGCTCACCGCTCGGCGCGACCGAACCAATTGAGCAGACCGTCCAGCGCGAGCAGGCCTTTCGGCCTGATCCGCCGCGGGGAATAGTGACAAATCGTAGGAACGGTGCGTCATCGAATGCTCGGGCAAACCAAAGGTATCGGTATGATAGTCCTTGCTTTAACCCCCACGAAGGACGTCTGTCTTTGAAGGCTATCCTCTGGCTGCCGCGGCTGGCCTCGCTGTTGCTTCTCGCCCTGTTGGCAGCCATCCTCGCCTGGTGGGTACCGCGCCTCGCGGCTCCGACCCCAGCCATTGCCCCGATCGCGACCGGAGCCGTCGCCATGCCCCTGGACGCCAATCTCGCAGCCTCGCTTTTCGGTGCGCAACCGCCGAAGACTGCCGAGGCGCCCACCTTGAACTTCAAGGTCGTTGGACTGGTGAGTGGCAAACTTGGGTCTGCTCTGATTTCGGTCGATGGACGGCCGCTTCGGAGCGTCGCGCTCGGTGACGAAGTTGAATCGGGTTGGATGCTGGTTGGTATCAACGCCGAACGGGTCGTCCTCGAACGTAACGGCGCACGGACCGAAATTGCAGCCCCACCCCGCAACGCCGTTTCACTGCTGACCGGACCCTGAAATGAAGCCGTATCTTGAACTGATCCAGCGTGTACTCAACGAGGGCGTTCAGCGGGACGACCGAACGGGCGTGGGCACCATCGCCGTGTTCGGTCATCAAATGCGATTTCGGCTCGCCGATGGGTTCCCGTTGCTAACGACTAAAAAGCTTCACACCCGTTCTATTTTTCATGAACTCTTATGGTTTTTACGCGGTGAGACAAATGTTCGGTCGCTGCAGGCCCACGGCGTCTCGATCTGGGATGAATGGGCTGACGCGGAAGGCGAACTCGGGCCGATCTACGGTAAGCAATGGCGGGCATGGTCGGGCGCGGACGGGCACACTGTCGATCAGATCACGCAGCTGATCGAGCTGATTCGCCGCGACCCCAACTCACGCCGACAAATTGTGAGTGCCTGGAACGTTGGCGAGTTACCGCAGATGAAACTCGCGCCCTGCCATTGCCTGTTTCAGACTGCGGTCATCGACGGCCGACTTCATCTGCAGCTTTACCAGCGCTCGTGCGACGTCTTTTTAGGTGTCCCCTTCAACATCGCGAGTTATGCACTTTTGCAGCACATCCTGGCGCAGCAATGCGGGTTGGAGGTCGGTGATTTTGTCTGGACCGGCGGTGATGTGCACCTTTATTTGAATCATCTGGACCAGGCTCGGTTACAGCTCACCCGCGAACCCTACCCGTTGCCAAGACTGGTCCTCCGAAACCATCCCGATTCCATTGAGCAGTATCAGATCGAAGACTTCGAGCTCGAGGGCTATCAGTCTCACCCTCACATCCGCGCTGAGGTTGCAATCTGAAGCCCCGACTCACACTGGTCGTCGCCCGGGCGGCCAATGGTGTGATTGGGCGAGATAACGCAATGCCCTGGCATCTGCCGGAGGACCTCAAGCATTTCCGTCAACTAACGACCGGGTATCCTGTCCTGATGGGCCGCCGCACCTGGGAGTCGATCTGGAACGCGCTTGGGCGACCGCTTCCGAACCGTCGCAGCATTGTGCTCAGCCGCGACCAACACTTCGATCCACCGGGCGCGGAGCGGGTCGACAGCGTCGCGCAAGCCATCGATCGTTGCGCAGATCAGGACGAGATTTTTGTAATCGGCGGTGGGCAGGTGTATGCGGCTGCGCTGGCTGACTGTGAGCGCGCAGTCGTAACAGAGATTGACCTTACACCGGAAGGTGACACCCTGTTTGCAGCGCTTGACCCCCTGACCTGGCAGGAAATCAATCGACGCTCAGAGCGATCCGTTAACGGCATCCGCTTTGATATCGTGACGTCGATTCGCAGGGATCGAATCGTCGAAAGCGGCGGTGACAGTGGCGCCAACAGCGGCACCGACAGTGGCGCCAACAGCGCCGGCGACCGAGGTACCCAGTGACGATCACGAACCTGTTTAAGGGACTTCGCCGCTTCGTTACGGTTGCGATGCTGATCGGCCTCAGTGCGTGCTCTGCCCCTCGGGTTGCATTCGACGCCCTTCCCTACTGGCTGCAATGGGAGGCAAAAAAAACCTGGGATCTGGATGAGCAACAAGCAAATCTAAGCCGTGAGCAGATCAACCAGTGGCTTGAATGGGCCCGGCGCGAACAAATGCGACCGACTGCCCAGTGGCTTCAGAACGTACGCCGCCAGTTACGCGATGGACCGCCTCCGACCGCGGTCGATGTCACCCGCTGGCGCGAGACCATCACTCAATGGTGGTTCCCACTCGCGCAGCGAATCACCCCAGATCTGATCACGATCGCGGTCACCCTCAAGCCCGCTCAAGTCAATAAGATGCGCGTGCGGTTCGAAGAGGGTAACGAGCGATGGCGCCGCGACATCCATCCCGCATCACCGAAGGTGCGCGCGGCTCGGCGCGAAGAGCGGTGGATCGAACGGACCGACTGGCTCTTTGGTGAGGTCACCGCCACGCAACGGGAACTCATCCGGAACCATATTCAGGAGATCGCAGTCTTTGATGCATTGGTCGAAGCCGAGCGTATGGCCCGTCAGCAGCGGATCGTTACCGGACTTGAAGCGCTAACTAACCCATCGGGCAACCGTAGTGTGGCCGAGGCCGCCTTCACCGAGATGCTGGAGAAGGTCTGGCAACCCAGCACGACGCGTACCGAAGAAGCCAACCGATTGGCCCTTGCCAACGACGCCATTGCGGCCCGTTTACTTGCGAGTGCAACACCCGCTCAGCGGGCCGCACTTGACCGACGAATCAGTGGCTTCATCGATGACCTCAATACCTTGGCCGCCCGTAACGCCAAGAGCAACTAGGGCGCTTTTTTCCCAACCGTGATCGCTTGGAACGAGTTAAACCATGCCAAATAACACGTCGAATTGGACCCTCGAACACCAACCCTTTGGGGCCCAGCTATTGCAAGCTTCCTTCACAGAAGACAGGCCCGGCGCGAGCGCGATCCCGGTCTTTTATCTGAGCCCTCAATCCGCTGGCGTTGGATCGCCAGTTCGGGGCGGCGTCCCGGTGCTCTTCCCGCAATTCAACGACGAAGGGCCGCTACCAAAACACGGCTTCGTTCGGACCGCCAACTGGCGTGCCCTTGATCAAGCTGGACATTACATTTTGAGGGTTGGTTCGAGCCATGCTCACCAATCGGTTGATTCGAACGCTGACTCGGCCCCTCCCGACTTGACCCCGTGCGAC
>CAIPGD010000211.1 GCA_903864485.1 uncultured bacterium
CGTGAGTTCGTTGTAGACCGCCTGAACATTGTCCAATCGGGTAATCGCGTCGCCAGCGGCTTTCTTCTCGGCCTCGTCCAGCACCTGCCCGGTCAGCAAGACCCGGCGATTAAAGCTCACCACATTGACCGCCGTGGAATTACGAATCGCCTGCAACAAGCGCTGCGGTGACTTGACTTCGATCGCGCCGTCATCGGTCTGGGCCCCGAGCGTGCGACGGTCGTGCGCCGAGATCGCGCCAACGGCGGCCCCAGTAATCGCAGCGGCCACGCAACCCCACTGGCTCACCGTTACCAGCGTCAGAGCGCCCACCAACATCGCGGCTGAAAGGAGCGATGATCGGGGCGCGCTAGTAGACCGAGCGTCCGGAGTCGAAGAGTGAGCAGCATTCATGGACGGTTTTCCTTCTGTATGCAAGATTCAAATTTCAAAGCACATCGCCCAAGAGCAGGGCATCCACGCCATCACAGAGGCAATGCAGAATAAGCAAATGGATTTCCTGAACCCGGGCTGTGCGCGCGTGCGGGACCGCCAACAAGAGATCCGACTCGCGCAGTTGGGTCGCAACTCGGCCCCCGCCCTGACCGGTCAGAGCGATGACATCCATCTCGCGCTCATGGGCGACTTCAATCGCGCGGACGACATTGGCTGAATTGCCCGAAGTCGAGATCGCCAGCAAGAGGTCCCCTGGTCCCCCGAGGCCGCTCACCTGGCGGGCAAAAATCTCATCAAATTGATAGTCATTACCCACCGCCGTCAGGATCGAAGTATCGGTTGTCAACGCGATCGCCGGCAGGGCCGGGCGCTCGCGCTCGAAGCGCCCAATGAGCTCGGCCGCGAGGTGCTGGGCATCCGCCGCGGACCCGCCATTGCCACAGATGAGCAGGCGGTGCCCCTCGGACAGGGTGCTCGCTAAGCGCTCAATGGCCCTTGCAATCGGTTCGGCAAGCGTCTCGGCCGAAAGCTGGTGAAGACGAATATTTTCGTCGAATTGTTCACGGGTCCGATCGCCTAAGTTCATAGGTTCCGATTATAGACACCCGGTGGGTGCCGAGCGGACCAAACCGCCCTGGATCTCAGCCCGAAAAGGCGTCTTGTAACCACTGCAGTCGCTCCCCATCGATTGCGACGACGTCGAATCGACACTCGGGCCAGTCTTGGTTTCGAAAATGGCGACTCAACCACCATTGCGCCGTCAAAATCACCCGGCGCTGTTTGGCGCTCCCGATACTGGCTGCAGCACCGCCCCAGTCGGCCCGGCTGCGCTGGCGGACCTCCACGAAGACAAGGCGTTTGCCGTCGCGCAGGATCAGATCAATCTCACCGCCGCGCCAGCGGACATTGCGTGCGACCAGTTGTAGCCCGTGACCGCACAGCAGCGCCTGCGCCTGAAGCTCCGAATCCGCTCCCTGCCGTTGGGTGGGCGATGGCATCGCGTGAGCTAGGCGCCCTGGGGATTACACTTGATCGTCATAATTGATCGCCACAGTTGATTGCTATAAATGCACCGATGACCGCCCCGCTAAGCCCGCAGCGCCCGCCCGCCACACTCTTTGTTGTCGCGACGCCGATTGGCAATCTCGACGATCTATCGACGCGCGCAGCCCAGGTACTCCGAACGGTGGCGAGCGTCGCCGCGGAAGACACCCGCGTCAGTCGAACCTTACTGGCCCACCTCGGAATCCGCCCGGACATCTTCCCGGCCCATGCACACAACGAAGTCCAGGCTGCACAGCAGGTGCTCGGGCGCTTACAGCAGGGCATGAGCGTCGCGCTGGTGACCGACGCGGGCACGCCCGCGATCAGCGATCCTGGCAGCCGAATCGTCGCGGCGGCGCATGAGGCCGGATTTCCGGTGGTACCGATTCCAGGCGCCAGCGCCGTTGTTGCCCTGCTATCCGCAGCCGGGCTCGAGGGTGACGGATTTCGATTCATTGGGTTTCTACCGGCGTCGGCGGCGGCAAGGCGGCGGCGGCTTGCCGAATTCAGCCAGGATCCTGCGGTACTTGTCCTGTTCGAGGCACCGCACCGGATTGATGCCACCATCGGCGCCCTGGCGGATGCATTTGGCGCTGACCGCGTGGTCGTGATCGGACGCGAACTCACCAAACGTTTCGAGGAAGTCGCCCGAATCCCGCTGGGCCAGGCCGCAACCTGGCTGGATGGACACCCAGACCGGCGGCGCGGCGAATTTGCGCTGGCGATCGCGCCGGCTCCAGATCGAATAAAAGA
>CAIPGD010000212.1 GCA_903864485.1 uncultured bacterium
AGCAGCATGTACAAAAGCTCATCAATGCGGTGAGGATCAAGTATCCGAGCCTCAGCGAGGTCTGGCTCATCGGGACCAGCATGGGCACCATTTCCTCGGCCTTTTTGCCGACGTACTGTTGTCGCCGGCCGAAAATTGAGCCACATATGAGGGTTGTGCCGACCCAAAGCTGAGCCAGGTGAACCACCTACTCTGCTGCTTTTTTACGCAGCAGAGGATCAGGAGTGATCACCATGGACATGATTGGCAGGATCCGGCGTTTACATACCCGGGATAAGAAATCGGTACGCGCAATTGCGCGGATCACGGGACTGTCACGCAACACCGTGACGAAGTGGCTGAGCGAACCGGTGGATACCCCACCGAAGTATCAGCGCGCCGAGCACGCGGGCAAGCTCACAGCGTTTCACGAGACGCTGCGGATGGCGCTTAAGGCCGATGCGCGTCGCCCCAAGCATGAGCGGCGCACGGCCAAGGCGCTCTATGCCCAGATTCAGAGCGAGGGCTACGAAGGCGGTTACACGACGGTGTCCGACTTTATTCGGGCGTGGCGCCAAACCGAGGGACAGTCTGCCAGTGTGAGCGCATTCGTTCCGCTGGCTTTCAAGTTGGGCGAGGCCTTCCAGTTCGACTGGAGCGAGGAAGGTCTGGTTATCGGCGGCATCTACTACCGAGCGCAGGTCTCACACATGAAGTTGTGTGCGTCGCGCGCCTTCTGGCTGGTGGCCTACCCCAGCCAGGGCCATGAGATGTTGTTCGACGCGCACACCCGTTCGTTCGCGGCACTGGGGGGTGTGGCACGCCGCGGTATCTACGACAACATGAAGACGGCGGTCGATCGAGTCAACAAAGGCAAGGGGCGCACCGTCAATGAGCGCTTTGCTGCGATGTGCGCGCACTATCTCTACGACCCTGAGTTCTGCAACGTCGCCAGTGGCTGGGAGAAGGGCGTTGTGGAGAAGAACGTTCAGGACAGTCGCCGGCGTATCTGGATTGATGCGTCCAACCGGCGCTGGGGCAGTTTCACTGAGCTCAACGCGTGGCTGGGGGATCGCTGCCGGGCCTTGTGGGACGAGGTCCGCCACCCCGAGCACAGGCAGTTCAGCATTGCCGAGATGCTCGAGCACGAGCGGGCGCACCTGATGCCAATGCCGGCGCCATTTGATGGCTACGTCGAGAAGCCTGCGCGGGTCTCGAGCACTTGCCTGGTCTCGGTGGCGCGCAACCGCTACTCAGTGCCCTGTGAACTGTTCGGGCAGATGGTCAGCACCCGCCTGTACCCAAATAGTGTTGTGGTGGTGGCCGGCCAGAACATTGTGGCTCGCCACGACCGGCTCAATAACGCAGCAGGAGAGACGCGCTACGACTGGCAGCACTACGTTCCGCTCATTCAAAGAAAACCGGGTGCGCTCAGAAACGGGGCGCCCTTTAGCGATATGCCCGAGCCGCTTCAGCGACTGCGCCATGGGCTGCTGCGTGACCCCGGGGGTGACCGGGTGATGGCACGGGTGCTGGCGATTGTGCTGAGCGCCGGATTGGATGCGGTTCTGGTGGCGGTTGAGTTGGCGTTGGAGACCGGACCGCCGGGCAAGGTCAGCGTCGAGCATGTCGTCAACGTTCTGGGTAGGCTTAACGCTGCGCCAGCGCCACCCAATGTGGCAACGCCACTGAAGGTGACAACCCCGCCACGCGCCGACACTGCG
>CAIPGD010000213.1 GCA_903864485.1 uncultured bacterium
GCATTGAGGACACTGATCTTGAGCGTTCTACACCGGCTGCTGTCCAAGCGATCATGGACGGAATGCACTGGCTGGATCTCGATTGGGATGAAGGTCCGTTTTTTCAATCCAAGCGGATGGATCGTTACCGCGCGGTCATTGCACAGATGCTCGAACGGGGAACCGCGTATCGGTGCTGGGCATCGACTGAAGAACTCGACCAGATGCGCGAGCAGCAGCGGGCGCAGGGTCATAAGCCCCGATATGACGGTCGGTGGCGTCCCGAAAATGCTGCTCGAACGGGGTTAACTCCGCCCGCCGGAGTCGATCCAGTGATTCGTTTTCGGAATCCAGATGAAGGTTCGGTGACCTGGGACGACTTAGTTAAGGGCCCGATTTCGATCGCCAATGACGAACTCGACGACCTGATCATCGCGCGGGGTGACGGCACGCCGACGTACAACTTTTGCGTTGTTGTGGATGACCTCGAGATGCAAATTACGCACGTCCTGCGGGGCGATGACCACGTCAACAATACGCCGCGCCAGATCAATATTTTGCGCGCGCTTGGCGGGCAAGAACCGGTCTATGGTCATTTGTCGATGATTCTCGGGCCCGATGGTGAGAAGCTGTCCAAGCGTCATGGCGCGACGTCGGTAGTTGAGTACGACGCGCAAGGTTTCTTACCCGAGGCGATGGTGAATTACCTCGCGCGCTTGGGCTGGAGCCATGGCGATGCAGAGATCTTCGACCGGCACGAGTTAGTACAGTGGTTTGATGCGGCCCAGATCAGCCGGTCACCCGCACAACTGGATTTCGATAAGTTACGCTGGGTGAATGCGCAATGGATGAAGCGCCTGACCCCGGTCGAATTGGCTAAACGATTGGAGCCTCACGTCAAAAAGCGCGGTTGGAGCGAAGCGGCGATGACCAGTGGGCCGGACCTACCGACCGCCTGCGCGCTGGTTTTTGAGCGGGCGCACACCCTCGAAGAACTCGCTGATTGGGTCGGCCTTTTTTATGTTCCCGCAGCGGTGACTGAGGCGGATCGATCGACTCACCTGACCACCGCCGCGCTCGCTGCAGTGGCGTCGCTTGCGATTAAATTTAAGGTTCTAGACGAGGCCGAGTGGTCGGCCGGGCCGATCACGGCCACCATGAAAACGACGCTTGCTGAGTTCAGCCTCAAAATGGGCCAGCTGGCGATTCCGGTTCGACTGCTGGTTTTTGGGCAGGCCCAGACACCCTCCGTCGACGCGATGCTCGCTGCGATGCCGCGCGCGACTGTGCTTGAGCGCTTGGCGCTGGCTGAGTCGCTCAGTTAAAAGACCAAGCTTAAAAAACCTGTTTTGCTGCCGTCGGTGCTGCGCTCGGCGGATTAATGATCTTGCGGATGTCGTTCGCTGCTTCTTGCGCTTTGACGATTCCGTCGGTCATCGTTTCAATGCTCCAGGTAATGACCTTTTTCAGAAACTCCGTCACCGACGTTTCCCAAGACGGGTTATAAACGCCCGTTGTCCATTCGTTGGTGCTCTTAATATTCTCAGGGCGCGACAGGGTCGATTTCCCGAGTGAGTTGGGGTGGGTCAGATCGCTCAGCTTGGACCAGACCTCGGTCACACGGTCGGCGCCATGCTCCGCTTCGATTTTGGCGAGGATGCCCAGCATGATGCGCAGGTCAATAATGCGGCTGGCCTCGAGTTTGTCGGTCGAGGTCGTCCCGTACATGGCGCGGTACAGAACCATCTCGTGGTCGGTTGAGGTCAGAAGCTTGCGATGCAGGTCGGTGCGCTTGATCTCTTTGGACATCAAAACGATCGCGCTGCCGACTTCAAATCCAAAACATGCTTGCTCGAACAGTGAGCGCACCAGCGCGGGGGCAGTCAGCAGCTTGTTGCTGGCAATCAGGTCGATCGAGCAACCGGCGACTTCATGGAACCTGAACAATGCAATCCGTGCCCAGGCATCGACCAACGACGCCTGACCTAACCAGAGGACGGCGTTCGCCTCGTGAACCGAATGGCACCGGGCCGCCTTGGCTTGCAGACCAGCGACCGTTTCAAACGGAACATTAGTGGGCCGATCGTTCAGATTCGCGATCTTGTCCAGTTTCTCGACGGAGAGAAGGAACCGAGACTCGAAGTCATCCTCTTTCTGGGAGGAGGGCGCAGGAACGTAAGCGGGCTGCATAGGCTCTTAATTCACGGTTGGAGATAGGTTGTCGGTCAATCGAACCTACGCCAATTGTGGCACGGGAACCGCCTTTAGGGTGCGGGCCGCGCGATACAATTAGGTTCGACGTTTGGGGCACGAGCATGGCGGGTAATTCGATCGGAGAACTGTTTCGGGTCACTACGTTTGGTGAGTCCCACGGACCTGCTTTGGGCTGTGTGATCGATGGGTGCCCACCGGGTTTGGAACTTAACGCATCTGATATTCAACCGGATCTCGATCGTCGTCGGCCTGGCACCTCGCGCCATGTGACGCAGCGCCAGGAGCCCGATCTGGTGCAAATTCTTTCCGGCGTCTTTGAGGGGCAAACCACGGGGACTCCGATTGCGCTGCTGATTCAAAATGCCGACGCTCGCAGCAAGGATTACGCGGCGATCGCGCAGTCGTTTCGTCCAGGTCACGCGGACTATCCTTACCA
>CAIPGD010000214.1 GCA_903864485.1 uncultured bacterium
CCTTGTGACGGGCTTGATAGGCTGCGAGGAAGGTCTTGTGCTCGGGCGTATTGATGCCATTCCACGGATAACCCGTCACAATCCAGCCATTCGGCGTTTCCTCTTTGAGGGGGTCGAGGTATTCAGGTTCGCCGGTCAGGAGGCTCACCACTTCGCGTCCCTGGAACAGCCCACGGGTATTTCCTTCGCGCACGAACTTCGCCAGATCGGCACCAAAGAGCACATTAAAAATGGCATCAGGCTTGGCATCCGCCAAGGCTTGCGTGACCGCGCCAGCATCGATCTTGCCAAGCGCCGGGGCCTGCTCGCCTACGAACTCCACATCAGGTTGCGCGGCCTTCAGCAGCTCTTTGAAGGTCGCTGCAGCCGACTGACCGTACTCATAATTTGGAAAAACGACCGCCCAGCGCTTTTTCTTCAGCTTGGCCGCTTCGGGCGCCAGCATGGCGGACTGCATATAGGTAGAGGCGCGCAGGCGAAACGTGTAGCGGTTGCCGTTTTGCCAGACGATTTTGTCGGTCAGCGGCTCACCCGCCAGGAAAAAGAACTTTTTCTGATTCGCAAAGTCAGCGACGGCGAGCCCGATGTTGGACAGGAAAGTACCTGCCAGCACATCGACCTGCTCGCGTGAAACGAGTTCTTCGGCCGCCCGCACCGCATCGCCAGGATTGGCATTGTCGTCGCGAATAATCAGTTGCAGCTTGCGGCCGTTGACGCCGCCTGCAGCGTTGATTTCGTCGATCGCCAGTTCCATGCCTTTTTTGTACGGCTCAAGGAATGCGGGTTGTGCCTTGTAGCTGTTGATCTCACCAATCTTTATCATGGCTTGAGCAAATGCACTCGAAACGCCAAGGCCCGGAATCCATTGAAAGACCATCAAGGCGGCTAGACTCAAGCCGGCCTGAATAAATCGGCGACGCGTGCCCGAGTTGGGCGGCTGGGTTAGAGTCGAAATCGAGTTCATCAGGACATTACAGGCCAGAGGCTACGCTGTTTGCAGACCTTAGCTTAGCCCATCCTGAAGGCTGATTTTCAGCGATTAGCCATTTTGACAGCTGGCCCGCCGCGCTGCTTGAACCAAGAACGCGGCCGGGAGTGTATGGGACGGGCCCGAGTTGGGCCCGAACCGGGTCGGGTTTATTTGGGTTTGTGTGGCGGCACGAACCAGGATTCGTTCGCTTTGCCGATCCACGCGGTCATCTGCTTTTCAGCCTCTTCGCGAGCGACGCCATAGCGCTCCTGAATTTTCCCGCTGAGTTGGTCGCGCTGACCAGCGATGCGGGTCAGATCATCATCGGTGAGCTTGCCCCATTGTTCCTTTGCTTTGCCCGTTAATTGTTGCCAGTTGCTTTGAATGCGGTTCCAGTCCATTGCAGACTCCTAGTGACGTTAAAGGCCTCGTGACTCGAGGGCTTTAGTCCTTGAGCACTCGGTGTACCCGATGCTCTTCGTGTACGCCATCCTCGAGTTGCCAGGCGTCGCGCACCAGTAACCCCTGTCCAAACCACAAACCCAGCAGGGGCAGTGCAATCATCGCGGCGACGAAGACTTCGCGTGCTGCGCCGTGATCGATCGCCCAGGCTTCGACGGCGACACCCACCGATTGGCCGATGAAAAAACAGGCTGCAAAGAGGGATACCGACGTGCCACGAATCTGGGGCAGTAGCTGCGACGCGTTGGCCTGCAGGGTGTTGTGCATCATGTAAAGGCCGCCGCCGCCCAGCAGACAACCTGCGGCCGCCCATTCCCAGCTTGGTCCAAAGGCGACCAATCCCATGGCGGCCCCGACGGCGCAGCCACCGACGATTGCCATGCCGCGCTCGCCGAGATGGCGGATGAGCGACTTCGAAAACCCCGTGTAAACCAGTCCGCCCAAGCCAAAAAGCGCCATGACAGCGCCGGCCCAAGTGATGCTCAAACCGAATTCGTCGTGCAAAAACACGGGGATGAACGAGAGGGTGGCGAAGGCAAACCCGCCCTCGATGGCGACGACCGCCAATACCCGCCGCGCCCAACGCAAACGGATCAGACGCTGGATTTGGCGTGCCATGCTTGGGTGGGGGGTACTTGGGGAGCTTTTGCCCGGGTTGCCTGGATCGGGCATGTCTGAAAGCGGCGCTGAGCGGCGCGACTGATCGCGGGTGACCCATCGCAGGGGGAGGGTGATCGCCAGAAAACCTACGGCCAACGCCAAAAACAGGGCCCGCCACCCCGCCCAATCGGCAATCAGTCCGCCGATCCATTGACCCGCAATCAGGCCCGTGATGGTCACGATCATGAGGCGCGAAAGCGCTTCCTGGCGGTGCTCATATTCGAACGAGTCGCCCACCAGGGCGATGCTCAGGGGGATGATCCCAGCGCCCCCAATGCCCGCGAGCGCTCGGCCCAGGGTCATGAGCTCGAGCGACGGAGAGAGCGCAATCATGAGATTGGCCAGGGCGCAGACCGCGACTGCAACCGACATGACCCGCAGCTTGCCAAGCCGATCGCCCAGCGGACCATAGAAAAACTGGAGAGCCCCGTAGGCGATGGCGAACGCTGACATGGTTTGGGCTGCGACGCCCGGACTTACCGCGAATTCTTTGGCCAGTAGCGGCAGAATGGAGTCGCACGCCCGCATCGACATCATGCTGGCGAAAGCTGCAA
>CAIPGD010000215.1 GCA_903864485.1 uncultured bacterium
CTTTAGCCGTTATTTCGTCGATCTGACCCCCCGCGTCGCGCTGGTGTGCGCGCAGGCGGCAGATGCAAACGGCAATTTGTTCACCGGTCCAAACACCGAAGATACGCCTGCGATCGTCGAGGCCACTGCGTTCAAGGGCGGTATTGTGATTGCCCAAGTCAATGAGGTGCTGGGTGATCTGCCGCGGGTCGACATCCCCGGTGACTGGGTCGATTTTGTTATTCAGGCGCCGACGCCCAACCTGATCGAGCCCCTCTTTACGCGGGATCCGGCCGCCATTTCTGAAATTCAGATTCTGATGGCGATGATGGCGATTAAAGGGATTTATGCCGAATATGGGGTGCAGCGCCTCAATCACGGGATCGGTTTCGATACCGCTGCCATTGAATTGATCCTCCCCACTTATGGGGAATCACTGGGCCTCAAGGGGAAGATCTGCAAGCACTGGGCACTCAATCCGCACCCAGCCTTGATCCCCGCAATCGAAGCAGGTTGGGTCGAGTCGATTCATTCGTTTGGGTCCGAGCTGGGTATGGAGGCCTATGTGCGAGCGCGTCCCGATGTGTTTTTCACGGGTGCCGATGGCAGCCTGCGGAGCAACCGAGCGCTTTGTCAGGCGGCGGGTCATTACGCGTGCGACCTTTTTATCGGCTCGACCTTACAGATTGACCTGAACGGACATAGTTCGACGGCAACCTCTGACCGCATTGCCGGGTTTGGTGGCGCTCCAAATATGGGCGCGGATGCCCGCGGGCGCAGACACGCCTCGCCGGCGTGGCTCAAGGCCGGCGCCGAAGCACGACAAGGTCGAACCGGCCAGCACGCGATGCCGCGCGGCCAAAAGCTCGTGGTCCAGATGGTCGAGACCTTCCGCGAGCATATGCAGCCGGCCTTTGTCGAGCGACTCGATGCCTGGGAACTCGCTGAACGGGCGCAGATGGAAATCCCGCCCGTGATGATTTACGGCGATGACCTGACCCACATCCTCACCGAAGAAGGCATCGCCAACCTCCTCCTGTGCCGCAGCGACGAAGACCGCGAGCAGGCGATTCGGGGCGTGGCTGGTTTCACCCCGGTGGGGCTTGCACGAGATCATCGCGCCGTCGAGAACCTGCGCGACCGCGGCGTGATTCGTCGGGCCGAAGACCTTGGTATCGATCAGCGGCAGGCGACCCGCAGTTTGTTGGCAGCGCGCAATATGCGCGATCTGGTTCGGGCTTCGGGAGGACTGTACGATCCGCCCAAGCGTTTCCGCAACTGGTAAGTCACCCATAGCCGTCGGAGCTCTCATGGAAACCCTGGAATTTGCGCTGGAGGGAAAGCGGCAGGCACCCGAATTCGAGGCGGTCCTGGTCGGCGTCGTGGGTTCGGGCAACCTCGAAGTGTTGGTCGAGAACGGTCCCGACCCGGCGCGCTGTACCTACTCGATCCACACCTCGGCAGTCGGCTTTGGCACGATTTGGGCTGCTGTGATTCAAAGCTTTCAGGCCCGGCACCAGCTGGGCGGTGTTGCTGTTTCTATTAACGACATGGGCGCCACGCCGGCGGTCGTGAGCCTGCGCCTCGACCAGGCAGCGGCGTCCATTCCTCGCATGGCCGGGCTTGGCTCGTGACCCGGTCAGACACATGAATCCACACTTGAGTTTCGCCGAACTGAATGCGCGCGAGCGCGTCACGCAGTTACTCGATCCAGATTCGTTTTGCGAAATTCTGGGGCCTGCCGCGCGCACCGTTAGCCCGCATCTGGCGTTGCTGGGCGTGCCTTACGCTTTTGATGATGGTGTCGTCATCGGTAGCGGCCTGCTGCAGGGTCAGCCCGTACTGATCGCCGCTCAGGAGGGACGCTTCATGGGCGGTGGCGTCGGCGAGGTTCATGGGGCCAAGCTGGTGGGGCTTCTGCAGCGTGCATTGCGGGTTCGTCCGGCAGCCGTTCTTGTGCTGGCGGAGTCCGGCGGGGTCCGCCTGCATGAGGCCAACGCGGGTTTGATTGCGGTCTCCGAAGTGATGCGAGCGGTCCTGGATGTGCGCGCAGCCGGCATCCCGGTCGTGATGCTGATTGGCGGCGCCAATGGGTGTTTTGGCGGTATGGGGCTAATCGCGCGGTGCGCAGATCACGTGGTGATGAGCGATCAGGCCCGGATGTCAATGTCCGGTCCGGAGGTGATTGAGTCGTCCCACGGCGTAGAAGAGTTCGACTCGCGCGATCGCGCGTTGGTGTGGCGCACTACCGGAGGCAAGCACCGCTTTCTGATGGGCGACTGCGACTGGTTGGTCGAAGACGACCTCGAAGCATTTCGGGGCTTGGCGATCGCGCTGCTCGGACAGAGCAAAGTCCTGACCCTGCAGAGCTTGCTTGATGAGCAGCAAATGCTCACCGATCGACTCGCCGAAGTCGGTGAATGCGATGAGGCCACTGCAATCTGGCGGCGCC
>CAIPGD010000216.1 GCA_903864485.1 uncultured bacterium
AGCGTCCCGCTCGTACTGCATGAACACAAGGTTCCAGATCTCGATATAACGATCACCATCTTCATCCGGTGACCCCGGCGGCCCACCTGCCACCTCGGGACCATGATCAAAAAAGATCTCGGTACATGGACCGCACGGGCCAGTCTCAGCCATTTGCCAGAAGTTATCGGACGCATAACGGGCGCCCTTGTTGTCGCCGATTCGAACGATGCGCTCAGGCGGCACCCCGATCATCTTCTCCCAAAGCGAATAGGCCTCGTCGTCCTCGGCGTAAACCGTGACCCAGAGTTTTTCGACTGGCAAACGATAAACCTGAGTCAAAAGCTCCCACGCAAACTGGATTGCGTCGCGCTTGAAGTAATCCCCAAAACTAAAATTACCCAGCATCTCGAAAAACGTATGGTGCCGCGCCGTGTAACCCACGTTTTCAAGATCATTGTGTTTGCCGCCCGCGCGAACGCTGCGCTGCGCCGTGGTCGCGCGCTTGTAAGGACGCTGTTCACGGCCCAAGAACACGTCCTTGAACTGGACCATCCCCGAGTTGGTGAAGAGCAGCGTCGGATCATTGACGGGCACCAACGAACTCGAGGGCACGATCGTGTGCCCCTTCGACTCGAAGTACTTTAGAAAGGCGGTTCGTATGTCAGCGGACTTCATCGTCACAGCAACGTAAGGCTAGGGCTCGCGGCCGGCGGGATGCCGACCCACAAGCAAACCGTGTATTTTCGTCCTCAAGACCTTGATCGTCAAAGTAAATGAGCGCCAACCCATGACTGCATTCAAAGCTGGCCCCCACTCGGTCCCCACTGCGGCCCGCACGGCCTCCGCGGCGGCGCCGCTCGACGGCATTCGCGTCCTCGATCTAAGCCGAATTCTGGCGGGCCCCTTCTGCGGCCAAAACCTTGCTGACTTGGGTGCCGAGGTGATCAAAGTCGAGCGCCCGGGCGTAGGCGACGACACCCGCAGCTGGGGGCCCCCGTTTTTGCGTGACTCCGCCCAAAGAGACACCACGGATGCCGCCTATTTTGCGGCGGCCAATCGCGGCAAACGATCGGTCACGATTAACCTTGCGGACCCCGAGGGCCAGGCGATCGTACGTCAACTGGTGGCCCAATCTGACGTCCTGCTGGAGAACTACCGCGTGGGTCAACTGGCTCGCTACGGACTTGACGCTGCCGCATTGCTGGAACTTAATCCACGCTTGATCTACTGCTCAATCACTGGATTTGGTCAAACTGGGCCATGGGCGCAACGAGCCGGCTACGACTTTGTGATCCAGGGTCTTTGCGGATTCATGTCGGTCACCGGTGAAGCCGACCACCGCCCTGGTGGTGGCCCCCAGAAAGCAGGTGTGGCCGTCACTGACTTGATGACGGGCATGTATGCCACTCAGGCGATCCTCGCCGCGCTGATCGCGCGGGATCGCACGGGCTTGGGACAGCACATTGATCTTGCGCTCCTGGACGTCGGAGTGGCGATGATGGCCAACATGGCAACCAACTACCTCGCCAATGAGGTGCCGCCGATCCGTCAAGGCAACGCCCACCCGAATATCGTTCCCTATCAAACCTTCCGGGCAGCGGACGGATGGATCATCGTGGCCGTTGGGAACGACGAACAATTTCGTCGTTTTGTCACAACAGGCGAAGCACCCGAACTCGCCAAAGACCCAACCTGGGCGCGCAATTCAGACCGCGTCCGCGGGCGAGAAACGCTGGTCCCCCTCTTGGAGAAGATGGTTGAGCGGCGACCTGCAGCCTGGTGGATCGACTCCCTGGAAGCCGTCGGTGTGCCTTGCGGACCCATCCAAGACCTGGCGCAAGTATTTAAACACCCGCAGGTCCAGGCCCGAGGCCTGGAACTCGGGCTCGATCGTGCGGGAGCCACCGTCGGCACGGTCGCCAACCCGGTTCGCTTTTCAGCAACACCGGTACGAATGGAACGTGCACCCCCAGCCTTGAGCGCCGATACCGACGCCGTCCTGAATGAGATCTGCGGACTTAGCGCAGACCGTCTTGCTGCGCTGCGGCATGACGGCGTGATTTAACCGGCGCATGCTCCGCCGCGCGGCACCCGAATCCCGTTGATTCAACGCGCTTTTCGGGGGATTATTTAAACCGCTTACTGACCACTCTATTGGTTTAAAAATTCGGCACCATGAAAATTCGTAATCACCGCGATGTCGTTGCAGGGTTAATGTTTATCCTATTTGGGGTCATCTTCATGGTCGCCTCCCGCTCTTACAACATGGGAACCGCGGCGAAGATGGGGCCAGCCTATTTCCCCACCGTGTTGGGCGGCCTGCTTGTTTTCCTGGGTTTGCTGATCGCGGCGGGTGGAATCCAGGCGAAAGCGCCTGAACTCCGTATCGAAGCCTTTCAATGGAAGCCCATCACGACTATTTTGGTTGCCGTGGCGCTCTTCGCAGCCTTGCTGCCAAAAATGGGGCTCGTGGTCTCATTGGTGCTGCTGATTTTTATCAGTTCGGTCGCCAGCCACGAGTTCAAACTTCGAGATACCGCGCTCGCTTCGGTGGTTTTGCTTGCACTGTCCTGGGTTGTGTTTGTGAAGGGCCTGGAACTTCAGTTCCCGCTGTTGCCCCTGTTCTTGGCCCCTCGTTGATTCAAAAACGGTCTTATCGCTCATGGAACTTCTCTCAAACCTAGGGCTCGGCTTCGCCACTGCGGCCACCCCTGCGAATCTGCTGGTCTGCCTGATTGGAGTCATCCTCGGAACGCTGATTGGCGTGCTCCCCGGGATTGGTCCACTCGCGACGATCGCCATGTTGCTGCCGGCGACCTACAAAATGGCGGACCCCACGAGCGCACTGATCATGCTGGCGGGTATTTATTACGGCGCCCAATACGGTGGTTCAACTACTGCCATTCTGGTCAACCTGCCCGGTGAATCGTCCTCGGTAGTGACAACGCTCGACGGCTACCAGATGGCGCGGCAAGGGCGTGCCGGCGCGGCTCTGGGCATCTCGGCGATCGGTTCATTTTTTGCGGGCACCATCGCCACCTTCCTGCTTGCGGCGTTTGCACCTCCACTTGCGGAGTTGGCATTCAAGTTCGGCCCGGCCGAATATTTTGCACTCATGGTCCTCGGCCTGATTGCTGCAGTCGTTCTCGCGCATGGTTCGATCTGGAAGGCATTGGCGATGGTTGTGCTCGGCCTGCTACTTGGCATGATCGGCACCGACGTCAATTCCGGGGTTTCGCGCTTCAGTTTCGACATTCCCGAGCTTTCCGACGGGATTGAATTTGCTGTCGTCGCAATGGGCATGTTTGGTTTTGCCGAAATCATTATCAATCTCGAACAGAAAGAAAACCGCGAGGTTTTCACCGATAAGGTCAAAGGCCTGCTCCCGACCTGGGATGATCTGAAGACTGCATTTCCGGCCATGTGTCGTGGTACGGCGCTCGGATCGGTGCTCGGCGTTCTGCCTGGCGGCGGCGCCATCCTTGCATCGTTCTCGAGCTACGCGCTCGAGAAAAAAATCAGTAAGACCCCGGAGCGTTTCGGCAAGGGCGCGATCGAGGGCGTGGCCGGACCAGAGTCCGCCAATAACGCGGGTGCGCAGACCAGTTTTATCCCAATGCTTACGCTAGGCATCCCGACCACGCCCGTGATGGCGCTGATGGTCGCGGCGATGATGATTCACAACATTCAGCCTGGCCCACAGGTCATGAGCAGCAATCCAGCCCTGTTCTGGGGCCTGATTGCGTCGATGTGGATCGGTAACTTGATGTTGGTGGTGTTGAACCTGCCCTTGATCGGAATCTGGATCAAGCTACTCTCGGTGCCTTATCGGGTTCTGTTTCCGGCCATCCTGCTGTTCTGCTGCGTGGGCGCCTATTCGATCAATAACAACGTCTTCGACGTGTTCATGACAATCCCGTTTGCGATTCTTGGTTATTTGTTCAAGAAGTTCGACTGTGAGCCTGCACCGCTGCTTTTGGGGTTTGTGCTCGGCAAACTGATGGAAGAATTCCTGCGTCGGGCAATGACAATTTCGCGTGGCGATGCCACAGTGTTTTTCACCCGTCCGCTCTCGGCCACTCTGCTGGTCCTGGCGATTCTCCTGCTTGCCATCGTTTTCCTACCGGGTATCGCCAAGAAGCGCGAAGAAGCGTTCCAGGGCGAGGACTGAACCCTCCTAACTTTTAAAGCCACATGAGCCGAACCTACGAACCGATCGCGGCACAGAACGTTGCCTTCCTGGGCCTGGGCACCATGGGCGGGCCGATGGCTGGCCACTTGGCTGCCGCAGGGCATCATGTCACCGTCTATAACCGGACAACTGCCCGAGCGCAGGCCTGGGCGGACCAGCATCACGGCAAGGTCGCCGAGACCCCCCGCGAAGCCGCGAAGGGCGCTGCGATTATTTTCGCCTGCGTCGGCAATGACGACGACCTGCGCAGTGTGACCCTGGGTCCCGATGGTGCTTTCGCTGGCATGTCCAACGACACGGTCTTCGTGGACCACACCACTGCATCGGCAGCCGTCGCACGCGAGCTCGCCGCGGTCGCAACCGCCCACCATCTGCACTTCATCGATGCACCGGTGTCCGGTGGACAGGCTGGAGCTCAAAATGGAATGCTGACCGTGATGTGCGGCGGCGAGCAAGCCGCATTTGATCGGATCCACCCGGTCGCCATGGCCTTTTCTCGCGCCTGTACGCGCCTCGGTCCGTCGGGTGCCGGTCAACTGGCCAAGATGGTCAACCAGATCTGTATCGCGGGTCTGGTTCAGGCACTGTCTGAGGGCGTAGCCTTTGGCCAGGCTGCGGGCCTGGACATGAAGCAGGTGCTTGAGGTGATCGGCAAGGGCGCGGCCCAGTCGTGGCAGATGGACAACCGTGGCCACACGATGGTGGATGACAAGTTTGACTTTGGTTTTGCTGTCGAGTGGATGCGCAAGGACCTCGGACTGTGTCTGGACGAATCCAAGCGCAATGGTGCGCACCTGCCGACCACGGCGCTCATTGATCAGTTTTATGGCGACGTGATCGCCATGGGTGGCGCACGGTGGGACACGTCAAGCTTAGTCCGCCGACTCCGCAAAGCGCATTGACCTGAAAGCCCATCGATCTAACCGCCCATTGATCTAACCGCCCATTGACCGAACTCGTCTCAAATTTCATCCGCCACCGAATAGAAACGGATCTGGCGTCGGGCCACTGGGCTGGGCGCCGTTGGCGGGGCTCCCCTGGTACAGGTCCTGAGCAGGCGCAGGCAGAGCCGGATCCGGCTCGGATTCGCACCCGCTTTCCGCCCGAGCCCAACGGCTATCTGCACATTGGCCACGCCAAATCGATCTGCCTGAACTTTGGTCTGGCTCAGGATTTTGGTGGCGTGTGTCACCTGCGACTGGACGACACCAATCCCACCAAAGAAGAGCAAGAGTACGTCGATGCGATTATCGACGCGGTACGTTGGCTTGGTTTTAGTTGGTCAGCGTTCGGTACCGATCATCTGTACTTTGCCAGCGATCATTTCGATACGCTCTACGCATTCGCCGAAGCCCTGATCGAGGGTGGGTTCGCTTACGTTGATTCACAAAGCGCCGATGCGATGCGAGCGTCCCGCGGCACGCTCACAGAGCCCGGTCAACCGAGCCCGTGGCGCG
>CAIPGD010000217.1 GCA_903864485.1 uncultured bacterium
CTTATATCCTGCTTCCTTTTCTGTTTCTTTAGCAAGGTTCTCAAGTTCTTCAATGATGATAGTGCCATTTGGCATCGCAAATATAAGCATGTCGGTTCTTAAGTTCGGCGTTCATCTTGGTTCCTCAGTTCAGTGCGGTCCGGGAGTCAGTTCAATGGCGGTTAGTCGTTGTAACTCATTGAACGAGAGCCCCTCAACGCGCTCGATGACGATCGCTGGACCACCTCGGTTAAGTTCGATGACTGCCAAATCGGTATAGACACGACGGACACAGCCGATTCCGGTCAGTGGATACGTACATTGTGGGACGAGCTTACTTTCTCCGCTCTTGGTGAGGTGTTCCATCATGACGACGGTGCGTTTGGCCCCAGTCGCCAGATCCATCGCGCCACCAACGGCGGGGATCGAGTCGACGGCACCGGTATGCCAGTTGGCGAGGTCGCCTTGAGCGGAAACCTGGAAGGCGCCCAGCACGCATAGGTCGAGATGCCCTCCCCGCATCAACGCGAAGCTGTCAGCGTGGTGAAAAAAGCTTCCACCGTTTCGCAAGGTGACTGGTTGTTTGCCGGCATTGATTAGGTCCCAGTCTTCGTCGCCAGGTGCTGGCGCGGGGCCCATGCCAAGGACACCATTTTCGCTATGAAGCAGGACCTCGCGGTCCAACGGTAAATGGTTGGCAACCAACGTTGGCATTCCAATGCCCAAATTGACAACAGCGCCTTCGGGAATGTCTCGTGCAATCCGGGCGGCTATTTCGTCGCGGGTCCAGGCGGTTGGTTTCATAGGCCCTCCCCCACCTGAATCACGCGTTGAACGTAGACGGCGGGGGTGATGACATGCTCAGGGTCGATCTCGCCCAACTGAACAATCATGCGTACCTGGGCCACGGTTATTCGAGCCGCCATTGCCATGATTGGGCCAAAATTGCGCGCAGTCTTTCGATAGGTCAGGTTACCCCAGCGGTCGGCCTGCTCTGCCATGATCAGCGCAAAGTCCGCGTGAATGGGCATCTCTAATACATAGTCGCGATCACCGATTCGTCGGGTTTCTTTGCCTTGGGCGAGCTGCGTCCCAAAACCGGTCGGGGTGAAAAACGCTCCAACTCCAGCGCCCGCGGCACGGATTCGCTCCGCGAGATTTCCCTGTGGAATCAATTCAAGTTCGATCTCACCGCGCCGATAGAGTCCGTCGAAGACATGGGAATCCACCTGGCGGGGGTAAGAACAGAGAAGTTTTCGGACCCGTTTTGCCTTGAGCAAGGCCGCTAGCCCAGTTTCGCCGTTGCCCGCATTGTTGTTCACAATGATCAAATCGCGAGCGCCTTGCTGGACAAGCGCTTCGATCAGGGCAGAAGGTTGTCCAGCGCCACCAAAACCGCCGATCATGACGGTGTCGCCATCCTGCACGCCGGCCAACGCCGCATGCATCGAATCAACCACCTTATTAATCATTTCTCGACGAACGCTCGTTCGAACACATAATCGCCAGGCACACCAGTCTGGGGCGACGCCGAGAAGCCCTTGTGATCCAGGATCGCGCGCAGGTCCGCCAGCATCGCTGGGCTGCCACAGATCATTGCCCGATCTTCGAGGGGATTGAGCGGGCGTCCGCCGAGAACGTCATCAGCGTGTGAGTCGTCAAGCAGTTCAGTCACCCTGCCCTGCCTTACAAACGCTTCGCGAGTTACGGTCGGAACATAACGCAGCGCCGGCTTGACGAGATCTCCGAGGAATTCATGATTGGGTAGTGTTTCCGTGAAGAACTCACGGTATGCGAGTTCGCTGACAAGACGCACCCCGTGAAGCAGCACCACCTCGTCAAAGCGCTCATAGGTTTCGGGATCCTGAGTAATGCTCAGAAAAGGAGCCAAACCTGTGCCACTGGCCAGCAGAATCAAACGCCTGCCGGGTTTCAAGTCATCGAGCACCAGGGTACCGACCGGCTTGCGTCCAACCAGGAGCGCATCACCGATCGTCAGGTGTTGAAGGCGCGAGGTCAGCGGTCCGTTCGGCACCTTAATGCTGAGAAATTCAAGGTGCTCCTCGTGATTTGCACTCGCAATGCTGTAAGCGCGCAGGAGTGGTTTGCCATCGACCGGCAGGCCAATCATCACGAAATGGCCGTTCTTGAACCGAAGTGTTGGATCGCGAGTCGTCCTGAAGCTGAAGAGCGTGTCGTTCCAGTGGTGAACCTGGGTGACTTGTTCGGAAAAAAATGCACTCACGGGTGTTAACTCAGTCCTTCACTGTCCAGGTAGTCTTCATAATTACCATGCCAATCAATGATTTGCCCGCCAGTCTTCACAACAAAGATTCGATTGGCGACCGCGTCAACAAACTGCCGATCGTGAGAAACAACGATGATCGTTCCTTCGTACTTTTCAAGGGCCATCTGCAATGACTCGATTGACTCCATATCGAGGTGATTCGTCGGTTCATCCATCAAGAGGACGTTGTGTCGACCAAGCATCAGTCGGCCAAAACTCATTCGGTGTTTTTCACCCCCAGAGAGCACCCGGACGGCCTTGCGAACATCATCACCTGAGAAAAGCATCCGGCCGAGGATTGAACGAACCGCCTGCTCATCGTCGCCCTCTTGGGTGTAGCGTCCAATCCAATCCGTGAGCGTCTGCTCGGACTCGAAATCCGGATAAACGTCCTGAGCCATGTAGCCCACGTCGGCATTGTCTGCCCATCGAATCCGCCCAAGGGACGCCTTGAGACCACTGACGGCCTCACCGGCCATCGCCCGCAACAGAGTCGATTTACCGACTCCGTTGGCACCCACAATCGCAATGCGCTCCCCCGCCTCAATAATCGTTGTCAGTCCTGAAAAAACAGATGCCTCGGCGCCCGCATATCGGTGGCCCAGATTTTCTACCTCGAGGGCATTGCGGTGGAGCTGTTTTGACTGTTCGAACCGCATGAATGGATGCTGGCGGCTACTTGGCTTGACTTCAACGGCCTCCGCCTTGATCTTTTCAATCTGCTTGGCGCGCGACGTCGCCTGACGTGCCTTTGCTTTGTTTGCGGCAAATCGTTGAACGAACTCCTGGAGCTCCTGGATCCGCTCCTTCGCGCGTGCGTTGGCCGAGGTCAGTCGCGAACGGGCCTGAACGCTCGCGAGCATGTAGTCATCATAATTCCCAGGATAAATACGGACTTCGCGATAATCGACATCGGCGATGTGGGTACATACCGAGTTCAAAAAGTGACGATCGTGCGAAATGATGATCATGGTTGAATCGCGCCCGTCGAGCACCCCTTCCAGCCACCGGATCGTATCGATATCCAGGTTATTGGTCGGTTCGTCGAGCAACAGTACGTCGGGGTTTGCAAAAAGCGCCTGGGCCAGCAAGACCCTGAGTTTCCAGCCCGGGGCGATTTCGCTCATCGGGCCCTGATGAAGCTCGGTGGCGACACCGGCACCAAGTAGCAACTCGCCAGCACGCGCCTCGGCGGTGTAACCATCGAACTCTGAAAATCGGGCTTCGAGGTCCGCCGCCCGCATGTAATCATCCTCAGTAGCTTCGGGATTGGCGTAGATCGCGTCAC
>CAIPGD010000218.1 GCA_903864485.1 uncultured bacterium
AGATTCAGACGACTCAGCGGGCGGAGGTATTCGTGTTGCCCGAGGCCCGAGGATCAGTCTGGCTGCGAGTGCGACATCGTCTTCAGCCACCGACGATCGCCCTTCAAGCGCAGCCCCGGCACGGGCCGCCCTCACCGCAGCAATCACCGGACGCGGCGAGTCAACCCCAATCGCATCAGCCACGCGACACAAGGCCTCGATGGCTTCCAAAGCATCCTCATCAGAAGCTTGCGCCTCGAAGGTCGCTTGCGCTGCGCGCGCTTGGGCGACCGCTGATGCGCCCCAGGGACCCTCATCGAGATGACGGGGCGAGATCCCCTCGAGGTCGATCCAGAGAGCCAGCCGATCCATCAACACCTGCGGCGGGCGGTCTTCGGATTCGAGCCCTTCGTCGAGCGCGATCACCGCAATTCGGGCGGGCCAGCACGTGGCAATCCCCTCACGCTCGACGCGGACCTCGCCCGTATCGAGCACTGCAGCCAGACGGCTGGCGGTGCCTGTGCTCATGCGCTCGGCCATGGGTACAACCACGAGCCCACCATCCGCTTCGGCCAATAACCCGCGCTCGGCCACGGGGCGCCCAGCGTGCAAGGTTGCGGTCAAATCCAGTCCCCCCAACAAGCGGGAATCAGGGACCTGCGGAGGAATCCGTCGAATCGGGGTTCCGGGCTCCAGCAGTGCCGTCAAGGCTTCGAGCCACGCGTCGCGAACCGGGCCGGGGGCAGCGCGAACCACCACACCACCCAATCCGGATGGGTTAACCGCCAGCAAAGCGGCGGCGCCAAGGGCCTGCTGCCAGCGGGGATCGATCAAGCAAGCACCTCACTCATCGCGCGTTCGACGCGAATATCGGAGCCCGATTCATCGAGTGGATTGCGCCTCAGGCGATGGCGTAATGCGGAGACGGCGATGCGCTTCAAATGGGAGTCCTCGACTTGACTCGCTCCTTCGAAGGCCGCTAGCGCGCGGGCTGTTCGCAACAACGTCAGTTCGCCGCGGAGCCCGTCGGTCCCCAGCGCAATGCAAAGCTTGGCGCCTTGTTCAAGCGCGGAGTCGGGCACCTGAACGGATTCCAGCTGATTGCGACCGGCATCAATCTGCCGCCGCACTTTTGCGTCGGCCTTTCGCCACTGCTCGACGAACCCAGCAGGGTCACGCTCAAACGCATCGCGCCGGCGCACCACCTCAACCCGAGACTTGAGTTCAGTCGGCGTGCGAACTTCGACCGACAAACCAAACCGATCGAGCAGCTGAGGCCGCAGTTCGCCTTCTTCCGGATTGCCGCTGCCGATCAGAACGAACCGGGCTGGATGACGCACGCTAATACCCTCGCGCTCGACCACGTTTTCGCCCGACGCGGCGACATCCAGGAGTACGTCGACCAGGTGATCTTCCAGCAGATTGACTTCATCAATATAAAGAAAACCACGATTTGCCCGGCCTAACAAACCCGGCTCAAAGGCCTTTTCGCCCTTGGTGAGCGCGCGTTCCAAATCGAGCGCGCCAACCACGCGGTCTTCCGTGGCGCCAAGGGGCAGGTCAACCACCGGGACCGGGATCTTGGCGCTCTTCAGCAGGCCGTTGCCGCCAGATCGCTGCGCCCGACAGTGCTCACATGGGTTAGAGGTCTTCGGGTCACACCCATACGGGCAGCCCACGACCGCATTCATCGGTGGCAGCAACGCGGCAAGGGCTCGTACTGCAGTCGATTTGCCCGTCCCGCGGTCACCCAGCACAAGCACCCCGCCAATGCGCGGATCAACTGCGCAGAGCAGCAGCGCCCGTTTCATTTCATCCTGACCAACGATCGCAGTAAATGGAAAGACCAATGACATAGGAATTAATTCGGTTCAATAGCGACGTGGACGATTCGCGCCGGTGCAAATCCTACTGAGAGCAAGAACAAGGCAGCCTCAGCGACAAAAACGATGCCGTAAGCAGTTACCGGTGAGCCGATGAGCCAACGCGTCAGATCGACTGCGACGGTACCCAGAAACCCGCCACCGCCGAAGGCAATCGCCTGGGAGGCTCCCCAAAGGCCCATACGAACCCCTTCGCGGGAAGGTGTTCCATCACTGGCCTGACTCATCATCGATCCGATGGCGGCCACTGCAAACATGCCGTTGGCAAAACCAAGAGAGAAAACTGTGGGTTTGAGCGGCCAATCCGGCCCCACCCAGCCGCCGAACGCGAGCGCCAGCAGCGCGCACGCGGACAGCAAACAGCCCGCAATCGTCCAACC
>CAIPGD010000219.1 GCA_903864485.1 uncultured bacterium
GGCAAGAACTCAATCTTGCCCAAGGACTCGATTTCGCGGCGGGGCAATGTCTGAACCGCGCCAATGCCGCGTCCAACCTGGGTTGTCGGGACCAGTTGGCGAAAATTCGAAAAACTCCAGCGCAAACGCGGAAACGAGTAAGCACTGCCATCCGCAAACTGAACCAGCTTGTCCGCGGGGGGTGGCGACCCGACCATCCAGCCCAGAGCGACGGGGTCACTGCGCGCAGCATCGGGAAAACTGGGCGCCGGCGTTTGAGCACCGACCAGAGAAGCTGCGGTCAGCAAGGTGAGCGCCATTGGGTAATGCAAGAACTTAAACATATCCGCAAATCTCTCAACGGGTGCTGAACGGGCTCTGGTATGGCCGCCCGAAAGCGACACCAGCAACGATGGTCCCACTTGGGCGCAAGACCATGTTGCCCTTTCGTTTGTTGTTTCGGGTGTCCACGAATTCGACTGGGCCTTCGACCAATTCGAGAACCGAGAGGTCAGCTGGCGCGCCGATTTGAAGCGTTCCGTGTTTGGGAATGCGGCCAATCACTCGAGCTGGAACCTGCGTTGCCATGGACACGACTTCGGAGAGGGAGAATCCCATTCCCAGGAATTTGCTCATCACCCAGGGCAGGTAAGGCATTCCGGGGGTATTGCCCGAAAACACATGAACATCGGACGAAATGGTGTCTGGCAGGATTCCCTGCGCGATCGCCGCTTCGGCAATGTTGTAGTCGAAACTGCCGCCGCCATGACCGATATCAAAGACGACGCCGCGCCGTTTTGCCTCGAGGGCTGCAGGCAGTAACTTGCCATCCTGAACGATGTTGGTTGCTTCGCCGTCGATATTGGGTGCGCCCGAAAAACAGTGGGTCAACACATCTCCGGGGCGAAGCGTGTCGAGAATCTTCGACATCAACGCGCGATCCGATACCCCACCAATGTGGCACATGATCTTTGCGGGCACACCCGACAGTTCACAGGCCTTGACTGCCCGTTTGAGCGGCTCAAGGCCATGTTTTGCGATCACGTTCTCGCTCATCCGAACCTTGACACCAAGAACCATGTCGGCATTCTCAGCGACCGCTCGAGCAGCCGCCTCGGGTTGGGCGTAGTCGATGTTGTAGAGCTCGGGGACCGGGAAACCAGCGAGGCCGGCCACTGCAATATGGATGAATGCAAATTGCCGGGTTCGCGACGCGGGCACGATAAATCGGCGATAGGCAGCAAAATTGTTGGCTCCAGCATCACCCGCCGAGACGACAGTCGTCGTGGCCTGGTGAGCGACCAATTCGTCCGCGGGAATACCGATCGCAGATCCGTAAGGAAACGTATGGCAATGCAAGTCGATCAGCCCGGGCGTAACCAACTTGCCAGCCGCGTCAAATACCCGTGCGGCACGGCTGGGGTCAATGGAGCCGTCAACCGCACGAATCTGACCGTAACGGATTCCAATATCACGCTTGCCCGAAAGTCCCTGACTGGGGTCCAACACATTGGCATTACGAACGAGAAGATCAAACTTTTCAGCGGGATCCGACGCCCCCAGGACAGTGGCAGGCATGGCGCCAAGCGCAAGCAGTGAAGAGGCGCCGGTGAGCAATTTGCGGCGATCGAGTTGGGCCATGGTTTCTGTCCTTGGTAAATATCGGCGACCAAATCATAAATCGCTGGATACGGCCCGAAGGCTGAAGTCGCTCTGACTCAGGGTATCTCCGGACAACCCCTCGCCCCGACTTAAGGTTTCGCTAAACCGAAACGGTGCATCGATCACCGCTTGCGCGTCGCCATACGCTGACAGCAGCAAGGCACTTCACTTCGGATCCCAATTTCTCAAGGATAAAGGCGCATAGATTTTCGAGGGTCGGGGGGCCAAGGCCCTCAACTTCGTCCAGGAACTGATGGTCAAGCAGGCCGCGAACGGCCTGAATATGTGCACGCAAAAAAGCGAGGTCAAGCACCATTCCGGTCTTCGGATCCGGTTGGCCTCGAACAGTCACTTCGGCCTCGTAGGTGTGGCCGTGGATTCGACGACTGCTCTCCGTTTCGATGTCGCGAATCAGCGTATGGGCCGCCTCGAAATAAAACCGCTGCGATAACTCGACCGTTTTTCGCACACTTGAAACCTTCGCAATCACCGAATCTCCAGAATTTTGTGCGTTTGAATGGACAACCGCCACCTTGGATCGGCTTGGCAGTATGAAATTGCAGACCTCGTATTTGCCGCACGCGCGCAGCCATCCATCGGCTGCAGGAGATAATTCTCGAAGTCGAGATCGCCAATATCGCCAGGCATCAGTCCCACCTGTGGAAAGACGAGTTTTAACTCCTGACCGTGCCGTTGCACCCAAGGCGCTCCTGCTTTGGGACTGACGCAGATCCAGTCAATCCCTGGATGCACCGGGAGGGTTCCGTTGGTTTCGACTGCAATTTCAAATCCGACCGCATGAAGTGCGTCGACAAGCGCATCGTCGATCTGCAGACTCGGTTCGCCCCCGGTCAAGACGACGTAATGGTGACCGCTATCCAGCGGCCAAAGCGCCAAAATTTGATCTGCTAATGAAACGGCGTCAGGGTATTTGCCACCCAAGGTGCCATCCATGCCGACAAAGTCAGTATCGCAAAATCTGCAGATTGCCGAATCACGGTCAACTTCACGACCTGACCACAAATTACAACCTGAAAATCGGCAAAAAACGGCTGGGCGTCCGGCGCGCAGACCCTCACCTTGCAACGTGTAAAAAATCTCCTTAACGGAATAATTCATTTCGCGATCACACCCGTTAATGACATTAGCTCATTCTGTTATCTTGCTATTTTCAAGGGGAAAACAGCATGCAAGTAGGCGTCACGCGATTGATCCTAGCCGTCGGGGTCGGTGTTGGAATTCTGACCGCCTGCGGCGGGGGTGACTCGACGGACATCGTCGAAAACCCCGATGTAACGCCTCACGCACGCGGATGGAAAGAGATGGCGGGCGATCCCGCGGTCGTACCAACATTTGACCCAAATGCCGTGGTAGCCGGGGCAAAGGCGTCCGGAGTCAGTGGCAGTTTCTCTCCCGTTGACCTCTACAAGCATTATGGCATTCCCTTTACCGCCGGCGCCAATGGCACCGGGGTTCCGATTAACAGTGGAGCTGGCGCGACCATCGCGATTGTCGACGCACCCGGATCGAGCACCATTGCGGCCGATTTGGCCCTCTTCAACGCGCGCTTTGGATTGCCCTCGTTGACCACCTGCGCTAGCACCACTGCTGGTGTTAGCACCGCCTGTACCGGCAGCACTACCCCATACCTGACCGTCATCGATCTGAGCTGTGGGCCCACGAAGAAAACGACCGCGCCCACTTGCGCTGGATACGACGCCGGTTGGGGTGGCGAAATCGCTCTTGACGTTCAGTACGCCCATGCCTTCGCACCCAAAGCCAACATCATTTTGATTATGGCCAAGAGCTCCGCGTTCAATGACATGGACGCTGCTGTCAAACTGGCCGCCGCACAGCCCAACGTGGTGGCCGTATCGATGAGCTATGGCGGGCAAGAATTCAAGACCGAGACCGCCTTCGACACGACGTTTAAAAATGGTATTGCCAACAACGGCGTGGTCTTTCTTGCCTCGACCGGGGATGCCGGAGACTGGGGTTCAAACAAGGAATATCCCGCAGCTTCGATCTACGTGACTGCAGTTGGTGGCACGGGAATCAAAACCACCGGTGAAATCGGCTGGTCTGGCGGCGGCGGCGGTCCGGCGATTTATCAGAAAATGCCCAGCTATCAGAGCAACTATCTGAAAACCGCAACAACAGCCCAACAGGGAAATCTTCCGCAAAGTACCTCGGCAAATTCGCCGACGCCCGGGACCATTGCGGGGCCTTTGCGAGCGATGCCGGACGTATCGCTGAATGCAGATCCAGCCAACTCGCCGGTTTTGGTGATCTCGGCCAACAAGTTGCAATTCGTCGGTGGAACCAGCGAAAGTGCACCCCTTTGGGCGGGCATCGTCGCCCAGCTCGCGAGCCAAACCGGCGTGGATGCATTTAAGACCCGAATCAAGACCGCCACGGATGGGTTCGGATTTAACAGCCTGCTCTATAACCCTGCCAAAGTCGCTGCCGGATTTGCTGACGTAACGGTCGGTACAAACTTGACTGTTGGCGGCAGTAATGCATGCAAAATCTACTGTGTGGCCACTGCTGGCTATGACACGGTTACTGGGCTCGGGGTGCCGAACGTCAGTTCGTTCTTGACGGCCTATAAATAAGGCTTCGACGCTAGCGGCCGCTTACAGTGGACACGTAAAAGGCCACAGTGTCGATTTGCTCGGCACTGAGAACTGCGCTGTAGGATGGCATCGCACCGATGCCGTTTTGCAAGGCTTTGGTCACGCGCGCAGCATCCGGTTTGAGTTCATCCAACACCGGGCCCACGGCGCCGCCGGCGTCGGCGTGTGCCAGCGTATGACACACAGCGCAGGGCGGCTTTGCGACTTGAGTAAACAAAGCCCGCCCCATGGCCAGTCGCGCCGCATCTGGGTCGGCGACTGCACCAGTCGTTGTGAACAGACAAAGCCCTGCTGCCAGGCCAATCGGCCCAATCCATTGGCTAATATTAAAAGCTGTCATCAAGCCACCGTCACTAGAACAGAATGGTCGGCCCAGCTGGTGTTGTTATATCCACCGGCATTTTCAAGTCGACCTTGGGGTTGAACGTTTCCAGCCACGTCTGTTGCCCGGCTCGCCAGGTTGAAATTGCCAGCGGGCAGGCGAGCGGCCAACACAAACTGGCGCCAGGCGTACCGCCCGAGGTCAGGGCCACTGAATCGGGCCTCATTCCAACTCCGTCCGCCGTCGATCGATACCTCAACGGTTGCCACCCTGTGTAAGCCACCGAACGCAACGCCATGAATCTGGACCAGTCCGGCCCTGACCGGAAGGCCGTCCGTCCCCGGCCCGTTGATCCAGGACTTCACGGCCATTTCCTGCACCGATGGCTGTGTAGGATCACCCTTGCCTCCCGGGGGAGAGATCCGATAACCGTGCGACATGATGCGAGCTTCCGACTCCTGGGCGGTAAACGCGAGACGTTTGATGTACTTGATGTTGTTGACGCCGGTATAGCCCGGAACGATCAGGCGCAAGGGTCCGCCATGGGCCAGCGAGATCGGCATGCCGTTCATTTCCCACGCAAGCATCGCATCGGTCATGGCCTGAGCCGGCACCGAGCGTTCGACAATGACACTTTTTGGATCGATTCCGTCGGGTAGCTTTTCGCCACCGGTACCCGTCATAAACGACATGCCAGCGCTCACGCCGCCCAGCGCATCTGCAACCCAGCGTACTGGAACGCCCGTCCAGACAACGCACCCCGCTGCCCCGACCTGCCAAGGCGTGCCACTTGGCTTGCTGGGAAAGTAACCCCGGCCGTTGCCCGAGCACTGGAGAACCATCGCGACGGTCTCGAGCCCGATCGACTTGAGTTCGCGCAGCGTCAGCGTGCGCGGCTGATTCACACCCGCAACCGCAACTTCCCAGGCGTCCCGATCTGCCAAAATCGCTGAGTCAGGGGCTGGCAAATTATTGCGGATATAGAGTTGCTCGGCGGGGGTGATGAGACCCGAACCAAATGCCTGACGCTTTGTTTCGATCGTCGTGGCGCTATGCACGATCAGACTATTAGGATCTTTCCAACCCACATAAGCAGGCAGGGGTTTGGGAACAACAGGGTTCGTCTGGGCCGTGGCAGCCGTCCCGATCCCCGCCAAACCCGCTGCAGCGAGGGCACTGACGCTCCCCGCCAAAATCTGGCGACGTGGCAAAGACGCCGGCGCGTTCGCAACGCCAGTTTCATTGGACTGAAAGTTCGTTGGTTGGTTCATCATCTCTCCTTGGTGAGACCGCACCCGAAGTATCTCACCGCGCAAATTCAGGGGACCACGATGATTTTCTATAGCAACTGGCGCTCACTCGCGGCATATCGCGTTCGGGTAGCACTCGCAATGAAGCAGATACCGCATGAGGTCGTGACCATCGACATGCTCGGGGGCGAACATCAGGGCGCGGCATTCAAGGCAGTCAATCCGCAAGGCGTCATCCCTGCGTTGCGTACCTCTGACGGACAGGTGCTGTTGCAATCCCTGGCCATCCTGGAATATCTCGACGAGATCCAACCTACCCCCGCACTATTGCCACCCGACCCAGCCGGACGGGCTCGTGTCAGGGGTTTGGCCCTGATCCATGCGGCTGATTCTCATCCGTTACTGGTACCGAGAGTCCGGGCGCATCTACAAAAGGACGCGGGCCTTGATGACGCCGCTGTGCAACGTTGGGTCGACCGAGCGCTTCATTCGGGCCTGGACGCCATCGAAAAGCTCCTGGCGCATTCCCCCGAGACGGGTCAGTTCTGCCATGGCGATCAACCGACGATGGCTGACATCACGCTGACGTCGCACCTGCTGGCGATGGGGTTCTTCCGCTGCGACCCCTCGGCCTATCCAACCGCAAACCGGATTGCCCAGAACTGCGAGAGACTCGAGGCATTCTCAAACTCTCACCCCTTGAAGCAACCGGGTGCGCCAGCCCAGTAAGTTGACCCAAATTTGTCCAAGCAGCACCGATGTGGCCAATTTTCTTGCAAGGCTTCGTTCTGTGCTTTGGTCTGATTGTGCCGATCGGCGCACAGAATGCGTTTGTCTTGCGACAAGGCCTACGGCGGGAACACGTCACCAGCGTAGTGCTGTTTTGTGGCGCAGCCGATTCGGTTTTAATCCTGGCCGGGATTTACGGCATGGCCCAGGCAATCGGGGATCGGCCGTTGTTATCTCGCTTCCTGGCCCTCGCCGGCGCGCTCTTTCTGGCGTGGTACGGATGGAAAGCGATCCTTCGTATGCGGCATGCCGACAAGCTTCGGGCCGCCCCGGGCGGCGATGCTCTGCGACGCGGGGCAGCGGTGGCTCAGGCGGCGGCATTCACCCTTCTTAACCCGCATGTTTACCTGGACACCGTTCTACTCGTTGGCGGTATTGGTGCCCAGCAACCTGTTAGCTTGCAAGCGTGGTTCGCTGCCGGCGCTTGTATCGCCAGCATTGCCTGGTTTGGCCTGCTAGGGTTTGGCGCCCGCTGGTTGGCGCCTTGGTTTGCACAGCCAAAATCGTGGCAAATCCTTGATGGGCTGATCGGTGTCACGATGTGGACGGTTGCTGCGTTGATGGCTCGTCAGGCGCTGCTCGGGCATTGAATCTTTTTGGCGGATGCGTCGAGCTCCGATGCGGGTGCCGATTCACCAGAACGGGCTGTCAACAGCACAGTTTCGAGGACGGGTCTCGTGAATTGCGCGCGCAAACGCGAGAAGTTGGTCTCGACGTCTATACGCCCCGAGCGTATAGTTTGGTCGATGCTGACTGTCATCGAAACTGAACTCTTTCAGAAGCTTTGGCCTGCATATTGGACAGAGGAGGAACGAGGCGAATTCGCATCATTCCTGTCCGCAAACCCAACCGCTGGCGATGTCGTTCCTGAGTCCGGAGGAGTTCGAAAAATTCGCCGTGCCCTCGAACCATAAGCCCTTATCTTCGAGAGAATCGGCCAAATTCGAAGCCGGCCGAGACCTTGGCGCAGAACTTCTCGAGTCCATCGCCCAGATGAAGGCCGGCCAAGTGCAGGTAGCCTTTAGTCCGGCCATCGAGGCACGCGAAAAGACCGGTTTGTCCCAAAGCCAGTTTGCCGCATTGCTCGGCGTATCAGTACGGACGCTTCAGGGATGGGAGCAAGGGCGCAAACAACCAAGCGGCGCGGCGCGCACCCTACTAACAATCGCTCGCACGAACCCCAAAGCATTGCTGGCCGTCGCAGGAAAATAGAAAAGTGCTTTTCTCCCAATCCACGAAAGGTGCTGTGTACCAGGGTCCCTTCGAAAGGACTCGAGGCCCCAGTCGAACTTGAGTCCGATTTTGTGACCGGAGGAGACAAGTCCACTCAGGACGAGGACATCCGCAATGCCAATGCTTTGGCAAAAGATCTGAAGGAGTCGTAACCATGACCAAAACCAAGACCCGCGTTTGGGATCCTGCCGAGCACCTGATCACCGATGAGGACATGGCAGCCTATCTGGAAGCGGCGCTCCAAGAAGGGGACCCCGCACTGATCGCCGCTGCGCTCGGCGATATTGCGCGCGCCAAGGGCATGAGTCAGATTGCCCGTGATGCAGGCCTAGGTCGCGAGAGCCTCTACAAAGCTCTCTCTGCGGAAGGCAATCCAGAGTTCGCAACCATCATGAAGGTCATCGCGGCACTTGGGTTGCAGTTGCATGCGTCTCCATCGAGTACTGCTGCATGACGACAACGAACAAGCAAGGTTCACCGTGAAGAGTTACTACGACCGAATCAAACCCCACTGGGACCTCGAGGTTGCTGCAACCACCCGGGCGTTTGATTGGTGAGTAGATGACTGAAGGCCATCCAGAGGTCGAGACCTTGGGTAGCTTCTAGGCATTCCCTTAGTGCCGGCGTCCGCGCAGATCCGTCTATGAATGGAGTGAACCCCTCGGGCTGGACAAAGTGATCAGATTGCTTTTTTCCCCTAAAAGATCGTTGCTAGTGTTTGCCCGCAATTGACGTCACTCCCAAAATGGGAGAAGCTAAACTAGATGAGGGTGATCGCCAAGAGCAGTTTAAAAAAGTTTTGGGACCGACCCGGCTGCGGTGATGCGCGCGGTCCGTTGCACAGCTGGTATGACGAGGCCGCCAAGGCGACTTGGACCTCTCCGCAAAATATCAAGGACCAGTACGCCAGCGCCAGCATCTGCGGAAATAACCGCGTGGTGTTCAACATCGGCGGCAACAAGTACCGACTGGTGGTGGAAATGCAATACCGCGCAGGCATCGTCTGGGTGAAGTTTATTGGGACCCATACCGAGTACGATCGTATCGATGTGGAGAACGTTAATGAATATTAAGCCGATCCGAAACGATGAGGACTTGAAGGAGGTCTTCCGCCGGCTCGAGTCGATCTTCCAGGCAGAGGAACAAACCCCAGAAGCGGACGAGCGGGATGTGCTGGTGACGCTCGTTGAGGCTTATGAGAGAAAGCACTACGACTTCGGGCCGGCCGACCCCGTTGAAGCCATCAAGTTTCGGATGGAACAGCAGGGCCTTTCGGCGCGTGATCTCGAACCATTCATTGGACCGAGTGGCCGAGTCTCCGAAGTACTCAATCGCAAGCGACGTTTGAGTCTGCGCATGGTCAAGAGCCTGCATGACGGATTGAATATTCCCTATGAGAGCCTCCTGGCGGAGGGTCCCGCCACGGCCTAATCTGAACGATGTTCTCTGCTGCGTGCGGTTTTCGCTCGCGATTGAGGCCCGCTATTGAGGCCCGCTATTGAGGCCTCTCGTCAAGTTCTAACCTGTCGTGCGGCCGAAGATCCCAAAAACGGATTTCTTAATAAAATCCCTATTTTTCAGTAGTTTGCAAAAAATTCAGTCGAAAAAAAAGACCGGAAAATCCGGTCTTTTATCACTTATTGGCGGACAAGAGGCGGATTCTCCCAGCGGCTCGCCTGCATGCTCGCCGCTTCTCATCCCGACGCGAGCCAAATTGTTGGCTCGCTCCCCTCCCCGCCGAAAAGCAAGAAAGGCCCTCGCGGGCCTTCGCTTTTCGTGGCGGAGAGGGTGGGATTCGAACCCACGGTACGGTTGCCCGTACGCCTGATTTCGAGTCAGGTACATTCGACCACTCTGCCACCTCTCCGGGTCACGAAGATTATCAGCCTGCGGGGAATGCGCAAAATAACGGGCTTCCCGGACGCCGTTCGCGAAATCGAGCTAGTCAAAATCCGATATCCGGAATATCCTCCGACCCAAATGCCTTTAATGGTGGATGGGTATAGCTTGGGCCCTTCAAACCATTCAAGCAGGTTCAAGTTCAGCCTGGATTAGAGATCTCTCCCAGGTGTTTTCGAGGAGTTCTGATGTCGTCCACGCCGAACACGCAGCACGCCACTCACGGCCATCATGGTCACCACGGCCATCATGGTAGCCATGGCGATCACGGGACGCATCACGGTCACGCGGAGGGATCCGACGCCCCGACCCTACCGGCACCCGTCGGCATCCGCGGCAATATCTATGCCGCGCTTTTCGATCCTGATCGGCCGGGCAACCTGCAGCCGTTCATCGACAATTTCACGATGGCGCTGATAGTTGCGATTCCTTTCGCGCTGTTGTTCGAGAATGTCCCTGAGGTTTATGAGGCTAACCAAGGCCTCTTCCACTTTTTTGACATGTTCTCGTTGGGTGTATTCACAATTGAGTACATCCTGCGCCTCTACACCGCGCCAGAGATGGCGGAGTTCAAGGGCAAGTCGGGGAGCCATTTCCGCTGGATGGTCATGCCCATGTCGATTATCGACCTGGCTGCGATCCTGCCCTTCTACCTTTCGTTGTTCCTGCCCCTCAACGTTGGTGCGCTGCGTGCGATCCGATTGCTGCGGCTGGCCAAGCTCTCACGCATCCTGATCCCTGCCGTCCAGGAGTTTGCACAGCGTAACCACGGCAAAACCGTGCGCCAGAAGGTTCATGCACTGATATTCCAGACGCCTACTTCGGGCAAGTTGCACGTGCTGCTGGATAACTTTTTGGTGATTTGGGTCTTGATCTCTGTGGTCGCCGTGATTCTTGAGACGGTGCCCTCGATTCACGACATCCTGGTCTGGGAGTTCAAGCTCCTCGATTACATTGCGGTCGCGATCTTTTCGACCGAATATGTACTTCGCCTGTACTCGGTCCCCGAAGAACCCGAGTTCAAGAATCGTTACGATTCACTCTCACGTTTGGGTTACGCCAAGACCCGTAACGCGATCATCGATCTGCTGGCGGTGTTGCCGTTCTTCCTTGAGGTGTTCCTGCATCACCTCTTCGATCTGCGATTCTTGCGCGTATTCCGGCTGATGCGTTTGCTCAAGCTGACGCGTAATAGCGGCGCCATGGATACGCTTGGCAAGGTCGTTATCCGTGAGTGGCGGGTCCTTTACGCAGCCGGTTTCGTGATGATTTTGCTGGTCATCTTGACCGCTAGCTTTGGTTATTTGCTGGAGCATGAAGCCCAGCCGGACAAATTCGAAAATATTCCCCAGTCAATTTACTGGGCGGTGATCACGCTGGCCAGCGTGGGGTATGGGGATATTTCACCCGTGACTCCGGGCGGCCGGGCGATGACGGTGATCCTCGCGTTCCTCGGGATTGGTATCTTTGCGATCCCTGCCGGTTTGCTGGCTTCGGCGTTTACCGACCAGTTGCGACTCGACCGGGAAGCCTTTGAAGACACCGTGCGCGAGGCCTTGCATGACGGCCATCTGAGCCAGGACGAAAAGGAGATGCTCGAGGCCGAGGCAGCCCGACTGCACCTGCCCCGGACCGAAGTTGACCGCATCATGAAGAAGGTTCGTCATCTGATGGCGCAAGAGCTTCTTGAGGAGCGCGAGCGGGTACATGAACAACATGCGCGCATCGAGGCGATGGAAGTTCTCAAACAAGAACACGAACACTCAGCCGCGGGGGCTGGTGGCGGTGGTGGTTCGGTCTCTTATGAGCAGATTGCTGGCAACCCTGAGGTGGCGTTCGAGCAGGCCAGAATTCTGATCGGTCAGCTACGGGTGCTTGGCACGGCGGTCGACCCCGACAAGCTCAAGCCGCTGTTTGCGAGCCCAGAGCGCGCTACCGATCAAGAGCGCATGGTCTGGGAGCTGGTGGCTCGCAAAGCGGGATAGAGTGCCTAACCGGCTCAGGGCTAGTAGCCCCGGGCTGGTCGGTATCCGTTAAGCGCCGGGTGTGAGTCGATCGATTCCACCCAGGTAGGGCTTGAGGACCTCAGGCACCAAGATTGACCCATCGGGTTGCTGGTAGTTCTCGAGAACGGCTACCAGCGTCCGGCCAACCGCCAGGCCGGATCCATTAAGGGTATGAACAAATTCCGTCCGACCCGGGGCGGTTCGCATCCGCGCGCTCAAGCGCCGGGCCTGGAAGGCCTCGCAATTACTGCAAGACGAGATCTCCCGATACGCCTGCTGACCAGGCAGCCAAACCTCGATATCGTAGGTTCGCGCAGCACTAAATCCCATATCACCGGTGCAGAGTTGCAGAACCCGATAGGGCAACTCTAGTTTTTGCAGGATCGCTTCGGCGTTGAGCGTCAGAGTTTCAAGTGCCTGAGTAGAGGCCTCGGGGTGCGCGACCCAAACCAGTTCTACTTTTTCAAATTGATGTTGGCGAATCATGCCGCGGGTATCCCGACCGGCGGCCCCGGCTTCGGACCGAAAGCAGGCGGTATGAGCAGTCCAACGCAACGGGAGCTGCTCGGGTTCGAGGATTTCATCGCGCACCTGGTTCGTGAGCGTGATCTCGCTGGTTGAAATCAGCCACAGCGGCGCTTCGTCCGCTCGATGCGTCTCGGAGGGTCCGCCCCGCCGAACCGAGAACATATCGTCAGCGAACTTGGGTAATTGCCCAGTCCCTGCCAACGATTCTGAATTGACCAAGACGGGGGTCCAGCATTCGACATAGCCATGCTCTCGGGTGTGCGTATCCAGCATGAACTGGGCGAGTGCGCGGTGTAATGCAGCCAGCGACCCGCGAAGCAGGCTAAAGCGCGAGCCTGTCATTTTGGTCGCGGTCTCAAAATCGAGGCCCAGTCGGGCGCCCAGATCCACGTGATCTTTGGGCTGATAGGTCGCCGTCTCGGAACCCCAGGCCCCCTGCTGCGACGCGATAGGTCGACCCTGCGCGCTCTCACCAAAGGGACTCCAGCGGCGAATTTCGACATTCCCGGACTCATCGCTGCCAAGGGGCACATTCGCCTGGGGCAGATTGGGCAGCCCGCGCAGCCATTCATCGACCTGTTGCAGGATCTGATCGTTCTCAGCCTTGGTCTGATCGAGTTCGCCACCCAAACCGGCGACCTCCGCAAGTTCTGCCGAGGCATCTTCACCACGCCCTTTGCGCTGACCCACCAATTTGGAGAGCGCGTTGCGGCGGGCCTGGAGTTCTTCAGTGCGAACCTGTACGGTCTTACGTCGGGCCTCGAGCGCGCGAAAGGCGTCTACATCCAGCACAACCCCGCGCGTGGCGAGGCGCTCGGCGACGGAATCCAGGTCCTTACGCAGTAATTGAATATCGATCATGATGAATTCCGAACAATTAGAAAAGACAGACGCAAGACCCTCAGGCTCAAAGCCGTGCGGACGTGATTATCGCCGGGACCCGCGCTGGTTCCGCTCATATTCCTGATCGAGCTGTCGCAGACGCTCAAGTTTTTCCTGGATCCGGCTCTCGAGGCCGCGATCGGTCGGTTCGTACCAATCGCGAATATCAAGATCATCCAGACCCCGTGGCAGGTAGGACTCCCCAGCGGCATAGCCATGCGGTTCATCGTGGGCATAACGATAGGTGTGCCCGTAACCCAAATCCGACATGAGTCGGGTTGGCGCATTGCGCAAGTGATCCGGAACCGGATCGGA
>CAIPGD010000220.1 GCA_903864485.1 uncultured bacterium
ACCGATCAGTTGTTCGTGGTTGGCTCCAATGATGACCGCCTGCGCGGCGTACTGCCAATTCAGCGCTTGTTGACGGCTGATCCAGAATCACTGGTGGGCGATGTCATGCGCTCGGAAACGATGACCTTGCAGGCTCTCGACGATATTCAGGATGCGGCGCAAGCCTTTGAGCGCTACGACCTCGTGAGTGCTCCCGTGGTCGATTCGAACGGGCGCCTGGTAGGCCGCCTCACGGTCGCTACCGTGGTTGACGCGATCCGCGAGCGTAGCGAAAGCGAGACCCTCGCCCAGGCGGGTCTGCGTGAGGACGAAGATATCTTTGCCAGCGTATGGGATTCGGCCAAGAACCGATGGCTCTGGCTGGCGGTCAATCTCGGTACCGCGTTTTTTGCAAGTCGGGTCATTGGGGCCTTTGAAGACACCATTGAGCGGGTCGTCGCGCTCGCCGCCCTAATGCCCATTGTGGCCGGGATTGCCGGTAATTCCGGCAACCAGACCATGACGCTTTTCATCCGTTCCCTGGCCCTGGGTCAAGTGGGTGCGAGTACCGCCCGCCGGCTCTTCGTTAAAGAACTTGGCATTGCAGCGCTCAATGGGGTGGTCTGGGGCAGTATCGCAGGTGGTTTCGCGTGGGCCCTTTATGCCTCAACCGGCAATGGCGCGTTGTTGGGACTCACGATGATGCTCGCGATGATTCTGAACCTGCTGCTGGGGGCAATGGTCGGCATGACCGTCCCGCTCCTCTTGCAAAGCCTGGGGCGCGACCCGGCCTTGGGTTCGTCGGTCTTATTGACCTTCACGACCGATAGCATGGGATTTTTTATCTTCCTGGGCCTCGCAACGATTTTCTTTAAGTGAGCATGCAAGAGGTGATGAACAGCGTGATGAACAGTGGGATGAGAAAGCTGGTGCGAAGCGTGGCGAAAAACGTATTAATCGCGGGCGCCGTGGTGTTATCGATGGCGCTCCCGGTTCAGGCGAGTGACTTGTCCGAGAAGTTGCGCTCAAGCGGTTATGTGCTGCTGATGCGGCATGCGAGCGCGCCCGGCGTTGGGGATCCGCCCAATTACACCCTGGATGATTGCAAGACCCAGCGCAATCTCGACGCCGAAGGGCGGCGGCAAGCGGTTGTGGTGGGCGACTGGCTGCGAAAGCAGGGCGTTCGGTCGGCCAGCGTGTTTTCCAGTATCTGGTGTCGTTGCAAAGACACGGCGTCCCTTTTGGGGTTCGAGACCTACCGGGTTGAACCCGCACTCGGTTCGTTTTTTGATGAGATGGCCAAAGCGCCCGAGAGCAATCGTGCGCTCCAGCGATTCGTCGCAGAAAACCTCAGGGCGAAGGGCGAACGGGCACTTATCCTGGTGACCCATCACGTCAATATTCTTGAGTTTGCTGGCGAAAACGTCGCTTCGGGCGACCTCGTCCTCGTCAAAGTTGATGCCAGTGGCAACCGACTGTCGCATGAAGTGATTCCCCGGCCGGGCGATCGGGGGTAATTCCCTATTGGTTTGCCGCATTAATCGTTCCAAGGTACGTCCTTCCTTGGAATTATTAAAGAATGGAGACATCCAATGCGGGGACTTCGCGCAATTCGATTGACAGGGCTGAGCGCTTTAAGCGTTGCAGTTTTGATGGCCTGTGGCAGCAACTCCAATGAGACGCCGCTCTTCCCGCTACCGGTGATTCCAGCGGCGAAGTCGCCGATCGTCGCGCCCGAACTGACCGTGTCATGTCCGATCACTTCGTCCTCGATTCAGTCTTTTGCCGTCAAAGGCACTGCGCCAGCGTTTAATGGCGCGAGCTTTGGCAACGTGGGGGTTTACAACTACATCCTCGCGGAAGCCACAGCCAAAGTCAGCGCCAATGACGCCTGTGCTGCGACCATTGTTGATCTCAAAAACGCGGGGGATGCCAGCGGGTCGGTGAGCTACAAATTTGACGTCGTCATCCTGACACCGGCCGACGCCAGCAAAGCCAGCGGCAGTTTGCTGTACATCGTCAATAACCGAACCAATACCAGTTCGCTGGAGGCCCTCAACGAAGGGTCATCGAATAACTTGTTTGACAACACGGCCCCCGTCATCCCAGCGGCTGCATCTGGGGTGGTGGCAGGCGTCGGTGCGGGTAGCGGCTTTTTAATGAAACAAGGCATGACCGTCGTCATGTCGGGCTGGCAGGGGGATCGCCCTTCGGTACTCAGTGGCCCAACCGCAGCAATCACCAGTACGCAAAAATGGTACGCCGTCGGCATGACGTTGCCCGTCGCTAAGGGGGCATCGGGCGCGAGCATCACCGGAACGGTTCAGGACGAATTCATCGCCGATAACGCGACCGCCAATCTGCTCGGCACTTACTACCCGCGAGCCTCTGGCACGACCGCTAATTTGACCATCCGTAAAACAGCACTCTCGAACCCCATCGTGGTCGATCCAAGCCTGTGGACCTACACGTCTGGCACTGGCGCGGCCGAAGGCGGCAATACGACGGCGACGGGTTTTGGATTTGTCACGATCGACCGGGCCAAAGTGCGGGCGGATGCCGCCTATGCCGCTGCGCTCGATGCAGGGTTGGATAACGGTTCAATTTATCAGTTCAATTACACCGCAACCGATCCAAAACCGATGGGATTGGGGTTCCTCGCCACGCGCGACCTGATCTCGTTCTTGCGCTACGAAACTAAGGATGCCGCGGGTAATGCCAACCCCTTGGCAGGCCGGATCAAGACTACGCTGGCGACTGGCATTTCGCAGTCCGGTCGTTACTTGCGTGATTTCCTCTGGCAGGGTTTCAACGCCGACAACAAGGTTCGGATCGTCTTCGACGGGATGCTGCCGCTGGTTGGCGGGTCCCGCAAGACCTATACCAACTATCGCTGGGCGAAACCCGGTGATTATTCGCGCCAGCACGAAACCCATTTCACGCCGGGTGATCAGTTTCCATTTTCGTATCTGACCACTACCGACCCCGTTTCGGGCAAGACCGATGGCTTGATGAAGAAGTGTGCTGAGCTCAACACCTGTCCGAAAGTATTCCAATACGACAGTCCGATTGAGTTTGGTGGCGCCCGCGCATCGCTCGTATCCACCGACGGTGCGGGCAAGGATCTGGCGATCCCGACCAATGTCCGATTGTTTTATTCGGCTGGCACCTCTCATGGTCCGCAGGCACTCGCCGGGAATGCAATCTCGCAGCCCGACTACTCGGTTGATCGCACTGTTTCTGCCACCGCGGCTTCAACCGCACCCGGTGCACTGAATGCCAGTACTGCTTTGTTCAGGGCGCTGTTGGTCAATCTCGAGGGCTGGGTCAAAGGCACTGCGACACCGGTCGATAGTTACTGGCCAAAAGTCGCGGATGGCACCCTCGCCGTACCGACTTCGGACCCGAAGAGCCTGTCACTCCCCGACCTGAGCAAGCTGGGCATTGGGTACAACGGCGTCTACAACACGCTGACCTTGAACGACGAAAGCGTGATCCCGTCTGCGGTGGGGGCCAAGTCTTATGTCGTCCATCTGCCGACGACGGACGCGCAGGGCAATAGTAAGGCCGGTGCAAAGATGCCAGACAGCGCTGTCCCGCTCGCGACCTTCCTTGGCTACAGCGTGCGTCGACCGGGGTTTGTTGAGGGTGACCAAAACGGACTCTCGAGCTCGCAACTCGCGTTTGCTCTGACAACGGCTTCGAAGAACGCAGCTGACCCGCGCAAGAGTGTCGAGGAGCTCTACACCAACAAGGCCGGTTATCTGGCCGCTTGGAATGCTTCGGTGGATAAGCTCGTGACCGATCGGTTGATGACCGCAGAAGATGCCGCCCTCTATAAGAACCGAGGGGTTATGCAGACGCTGCAGTCAAACTTTGCCAAGCTCCCGTAAGGGTGCCTGTCATGTTATTCTGAATAAAGACCGAGACACTTTTCGCAAGCCGCTGCCGACGTGAACCGGCAGCGCGCTTTTTGTCTTCAAGCTCGATCGGGCCAATCAAAGGGGAATCCGGATGCAATTTTTCCGCCGTCGGCTTATTCAGTCAGCAGCAGCCACCGCGTCCCTCGGATTGACTGGTTTTGCGCATTCCGAATCGAACGTTTTAAAGATCTCGCACCAATTTCCAGCCGGAACGTTAACGGAAGGGGATTTCCGCGATCGTCTGTGCCGGCGGTTTGCTGCCGATCTTGAAAAGCGAACACGTGGTGAATTGAAGGCCTCGGTTTATCCGGGGTCGTCGCTGATGAAGACCAATGCGCAATTCTCATCGATGCGCAAAGGCGCGCTCGACATGAGTTTGGTTCCTTTGTCGTATGCGGGTGGCGAGGTGGCCGAAACCAATATTGGCCTGATGCCAGCGTTGGTGCCAAGTTATGAGCAAGGGGCCGCCTGGAAAAACGCGGAAATTGGCAAGCTTTTGACTAAAGTTCTTGATGACAAGGGAATTTTGATCGTCAGCTGGATTTGGCAAGCTGGCGGTGTCGCTTCCCGGTCGAGACCACTGGTCGCGCCCGAGGATGCGAAGGGTTTGAAAGTTCGGGGTGGCAGCCGGGAAATGGACCTGGTGCTGAAGCAGGCAGGTGCCTCGGTGATTTCGCTGCCCTCCAACGAGATATACGCGGCAATGCAAACGGGTGCGATGGATGCGGCGATGACCTCTTCGACCAGTTTTATTTCGTTCAAGCTGGAAGAGATTGCGAAACATCTGACCACCGGGCGAGGCAAAGCCTACTGGTTCATGTTTGAGCCGCTGATGATTTCTAAAGAAGTTTTTGGCAAGCTTTCAAAGCCTCATCAGGAGGCGGTCATGGCGGTTGGCGCAGAACTCGAGAGCTTCGGGCGCGAGGCGGCTAAAGCGGACGACAAGCTTGCGGCCGAGATTTATGCCAAGGCGGGCGCTAAGGTTTACGATCTGGACGATGCCACTCTCGCGAAATGGCAGACAATTTCGCACGATACGGCATGGAAGGATTTTTCTGAGAAAAACGAATCCTGTGCGACGCTGATGAAAGCTGCGCTGAAACTCGTTTAGCCGTAGGTTCTAAATCTCGCGATGAGTCATGGTATTGAAGCGCCCCCTGCGACGGTTGAAATAGACCCGCACACGCCGACCCTCCTGCGCCCGCTTGCGCATGCACTTTTGCAGATCAATCGATTCATGGCCGGGCTCGGCATGGTCGCGCTGCTGGTCGCATCCATCGTCCTGACGTATAGCGTCTTTTCTCGCTATGTGTTCAAGGCTTCAACCGATTGGCAGGATGAAACAGCGGTATTTTGCCTGGTTGGGGCCACTTTCCTCTGCGGGGGCTTCGTTCAGTCGCTTCGAGGGCATGTCGGGATCGAAGCGATTTCCGGTTTGCTACCGGTCGGGATAAACCGGATTCGCAAAGTGCTGGTTGATCTCATTTGCTTACTTTTCTGTGGGTTTTTTGCCTGGAAAAGTTGGGCTCTCTTCCACGAAGCCTGGGTTGACGGTCAAACCACCTCGTCCTCCTGGGCCCCTCCGCTCTGGATTCCCTACATTCTGATGGCGGGCGGAATGTCAATCCTGACCTTGCAGTTGTTTGTTCAGTTCAGCGCAAGTTTAAACGCCTTGATTCAACCCAATCTAAGGGAGTCCGAGGCATGACTGCCCTGACGCTTGGACTTCTGTTTGGGGCAGTCACGCTCATCGTGATGTTCTCCGGTACACCCATTGCATTTGCATTGGGGAGTGTCGCGGTTTTATTCATGTACGGATTTATGCCGGCATCGGCATTGGATACGGTGGCACAAAACGTCTACGAAGAAATGGCGAGTATCACATTGCTGTCGATCCCGCTGTTCATTCTCAAGGGCGCTGCGATTGGTAAATCCAGAGCCGGCCAGGATTTGTACGCGGCGATGCATGTCTGGATGAACAAGATCCCCGGTGGATTGGGGATTGCGAATGTGTTCGCCTGCGCCTTGTTTGCGGCTATGGCCGGTTCGAGTCCAGCGACCTGTTCGGCGATCGGCTCGGCGGGTATTCCTGAGATGCGTAAGCGGGGGTACTCGCCAGGTTTTGCAGCTGGGATCATTGCAGCGGGCGGAACCTTGGGCATATTGCTGCCGCCTTCCATCACCATGATTCTTTACGCAGTCGCGTCAGAGCAGTCTCTCGGACGGCTTTTTCTGGCCGGTATCGTCCCTGGATTGCTATTGGTCGCACTGTTCGCAACTTATGCAGTGTTTAACTATCAGCGGGAGCGTGGACGCGCCCAGATTGCCTTTAAACAAGGGGGCACTGAATCTGCATTGCTGAGCGAGGAGACATTTACCCTGAGTGAAAAAGTGGCGATGCTGCCGAGGGTGGTGCCATTCGTTGTCCTTTTGATCGGCGTGATGGCTGCTTTATATGGGGGCTTCGCCACCCCATCGGAGACTGCGGGCTTGGGGGGGTTGCTGGCGCTTGCCCTCATCGCAATTGTTTACGGCGTGTGGCGTCCCCGCGATATTAAACCCATTCTTGGCGCGACTCTGAAGGAGTCGACGATGCTGATGTTTATCATTGGTATGTCGCTGCTCTTCTCCTATGTGATGAGCTACCTGCACATCAGCCAGGACACCGCGCAATGGATTGTTGATCTGCAATTATCCAAATGGTTATTGTTAGCAACCATTTTGCTGCTGGTAATCATACTCGGATTCTTTTTGCCACCGGTCAGCATTATCTTGATGCTCACGCCGATCGTTCTACCGCCATTGAAAGCCGCGGGTTTCGACCTGATCTGGTTCGGAATCCTGATGACGATCGTGATGGAGACGGGATTGATCCATCCGCCCGTTGGTCTCAACATTTTTGTGATCAAAAACATTGCGCCGGACATCCCGCTGAGCGACATTATTTGGGGCGTCATGCCGTTTGTTGTGCTGATGTTGCTGGCAGTACTCATGATTTGTATTTATCCGGGGATTGCAACGGGTCTGCCAGATTGGGTCATGGGACCCATTGGGGCGCCCCGAAGCCAACATCTCTAGATTTAGCCGCCTCCAAAGCGCAACTCGGGCACATTAAAATGGTTGGGCAGGCAAAA
>CAIPGD010000221.1 GCA_903864485.1 uncultured bacterium
AGCCCGGGCGACCAAAGAGGCGCTTCCCTCGATGCCCACGACGCTCGCCGCGCGGGTAGCCAGCGGCAGCGTGAAATTGCCCAGCCCGCAAAATAAATCCAGCACCCGGTCACCCGGCTGAGGATCGAGCAATTGAAGCGCCTTGGCGACCAAGACCTGGTTAATCCGATGATTAACCTGCGTGAAATCAGTCGGTCGATAAGGCATCACGACCCCGAATTCGGGCAAGCGATACGACAGCCTGGAGCGAAGCCTGGGTTCATCAGGCGCCGATTGCTGGACAGCGGATAGCTCCTTGGGGGGCAGTTCACCGACGGGCAACCCATTGACGGGCAACCCACTGGCGAAGAGCGCAATCGTATCGGGCCCCTTCGGCTGGAGCCAGACTTCCAGAGCATGTTCGATTGAGAACGCTCGCAATCGCGCCAGATCCTGTTCGGACGGAGGCTCAAGTACCCGCATGACGAGCGCAATCACCGCATCGTCGGAACCCGAATGCTGGTCCTCAAGATCCGCGCCGATGGCCACTTCGATCTGCGGCAGGCGGTCTCGAATATCAAGACTACTCACCAATTCGCGCAACAGCGGCAACAACGCCGACATTCGTTCCGGCAGGACCCGGCATTCGGTCATGTCGGCAACAAAGCTCGACCCGCGCTCGTGAAAGCCAACCAACACGCCCCCTTTGCGAGCGACGTAGCGCACGGACAAACGGGCCCTGAATCGATACCCCCACTGCGGCCCACTGATCGGACGCAAGATTCGCTCGGGCCGAACTCGACCAAGGTGCCAAAGGCTGTCTTCGAGCGTGCGCTGCTTAACCGCCACCTGCGAGCGGGCGGCAAGGTGCTGCATCGAGCAGCCCCCGCAATCGCCAAAGTTTGGACAAAGCGGTACCTCGCGGGCCGCTGATGGCGCCAGCACCTCGGCCAGTTCAGCCACCTCAAACTTGGGTTTGCGGCGGACTGTCCGGATCATCACTCGCTCGCCCGCCAGGGCATCTCGAACGAAGACCACCTTGCCATCGCGGTGCGTGACGCCACGCGCCTCCTGATCGAGTGACTCGATCAGGAGGGGTTCAGGATCAATCGGAAAATTGACGGTGCGCATGAAGAGACCGAACTGCGGCTATTTCTAGATTCACAAAGCCCGCGAGTTCAAGCCATGAATTGCTCAATCGCGGCGATAAAAACCTCACCATCGGCGACCATGTTCACCGCATCGCCCATCTCAACGGAATCGCCATCGTAATCCGCCAAAAAACGCATCTCCTCGGCTCTTTTTAAAGTACGGCCCAATTCTCTCGTGAGGACCCCATCCTTAATTAAATACTCGCTGAAGGCATTAAGTAAGCCACGATGAGTCTTCGCGAAATCCGCCTCTGTCCGACCGAGTTTGATCAACAGCGCCGCGCGGGCGGCATCGAACATCGCGTAGTAAGCCCGATTACAAGCACCGTCAGAATCTTCCAAATCAATCAGGCGGTGCGCTGATCGAAGTGCTTGACGGGCTTTCGTCATCAAGGCGCGGGCGGCAACGTTGTCCGTCACAGTCGAATCCCTTCGCGGGCAATATTTTGCAACAGGGACGGGTTCGAGAAACGCTCCGGGTCTTCCCACTGATCCATCCAAACCGGCAAGGGTGAAATATTGATTCCTGTTTCCAGCAGGACATCAAAAGCAAGATTGGCGAGCGCCAGTTTGATGGTCACGAGCCGTCGGTTCTGGCCATCGAGCAAAACGGCAACGTCGGCATCGCTGTCAATCCGATGAGTGCCCCTGGCTCTGCTGCCAAACACAATAGCCCCATGCGGATGGAACTCTTCCTCCATTAGCTCCATGAAGCGGCGCACGGCTCTTTCAGTCTCGCAGTCTAGGCGCGGCGGCATCAGGGGTCGCATAACATTAGTTTTAGAATCAACGCCCCGGAAGCATCTGGATCGGGTCGATCGGACGCCCTTGGCGGCGAACTTCAAAATGCAGCTTGGGTCGATCGGAGTCGGTGTCACCCAACTCGGCAATCCGTTGACCACGCACAACCGACGCCCCTTCCTTAACCAGAACGGCACGGTTGTGGGCGTACACCGAAAGCAGATCCGCGGGATGCTTGATGATGATGAGATTGCCGTAGCCGCGCGGGCCTTGTCCGCTGAAAATAACTTTTCCATCGGCTACCGCGATGATGGGATCGCCCAGCGTCCCGGACAGCGTCATGCCCTTGGTTTTACCGGGCTCGAAAGACTGGAGCACCCGTCCTGCGGCTGGCCAAACCCAGTTCGTCTGGGGCTCTGCAGCGCCGGCCGGAGTTGCGGGGGCCGAAGCGCTCGCCGAAGTCGGCGGGGCAACTGGGGTGGCGACGCGCGGATCCATCCGGCTATCTGGTCGAGCTTCTGGCATTGGCTGCGCAGCGGATTTTGAGGACGCTGCCCCTGTC
>CAIPGD010000222.1 GCA_903864485.1 uncultured bacterium
GGCCAGTCATATGTTGCCGTATCACTGGCTTGTGGATGCGACGCGGGCGGGCGCCCGATGCCTGCAGGAAGGCGAATTGCCGGTTTTTTGGCGTCCGAATGCCGGTGCGCCTCAGCCGTTCGTGATTTTCCCGGCGGACCGCTCATGGCGGGCAGATTTCGTTTTTGGACCGGGTGAGCAGACGGTCAAGCTACCACCCTTATCTAAATTTGAGGGAATGACGAATTTGTTGGTCAATATCGATCAACAAGAATTTGCATTGAGTTTTTCGGTGATCCCAAAGGCGATTGAGAGTAATCCTGCAGTGCTGGCGGGTTACATGCTTGAGAAGGGCTGTTCGCAACAGGCGGAAGCCCTCTTGCGTTCCGCCAGCGCCGCTGATGCAGGGCCAAAATGACAATGCGTAGCGCCGATCTCAAGCAATTGTTATCGGCTGCTGGGATTGCCGTTGTCGCAACGGTAATTTCGCTATTCATTGTCAAGTCAATGGGCGTTTTGGCTCATATGGAAACCGTCACCGAAGACATTCGGGTCGCGGCGATGCAAGCGCCAATGCCACAGTCCAAAGAGATTGCCATCATTGGCATGAATGAGGAAACATTGGCTCGGTTTCCCTATCGATCGCCGATTGATCGGGCATTTATCGCTGACCTGTTAGTCAAGCTAGAAGAAAAGGGACCCAAGGCGATTGCGCTGGATGTCCTGCTGGATCAAGCCACCGAACCAGAAAAGGACCGTTTGCTCGCGCAGACCATTCGCGAAATCAAGACCCCGCTTTTTATTAGTTACTCGAATACGCCGGGGATCGTGAATGAGGAGCAGTTGGCCTATCTGAACGATTTCGTTCCGCCGAATTTAAGGGCCGGTGCCAATCTCGCCGTTGACCCCTTTGATAGTGCCGTGAGATGGATATTCCCGGGCGAAAATGTGCCGGGAATGCCACTGGGGTTCGCCCGCAAAGCCATGGAGGCTGCAGGCAAGCCCGTACCTCCGCCAGAACAACCTGAAATTGCCTGGCGGACCGTGAGCGATCTCGAAACGCCGCCCTTCCCGATTTATCCCGCCCACGCGGTTGCCGCACTCCCAAAAGAATGGTTTGCGAACAAGATTTTGCTGGTTGGAGCGACCTTATCGATTACTGATAAACACCGAACGCCTTTGGCGGTGGTGTTTGACGATGAGCGCGGAACGATGCCCGGTATTGTCGTGATGGCTCATACCGTCTCTCAATATCTTGAAGGGACAACCGTCAAACGCCTGCCTCTCGCTGGCCAGTTCGCTGTAGTTCTCTTCGTTTCGTTGGTGGGTGTGGCGGTGGGCCTCGCCAAGAAGGGGATCGGGTTCAATGTCACCGTCGGTGCCATCCTGGTTGCCCTCGTATGGGTCGGCGGTATCTTGGGCTATGGCAAGGGGTTGCCGCTGGTTCCTTTGATCGCGCCAACGCTGGCGCTGGCATTATCGCTTTGGATGATGGATATGCTCATCGGAAAAGCCGAGCGCAAGCAGCGTCAATTTGTACAAGGTGCATTCTCGCGCTACGTTTCTCCGACGGTTGTGGCTCAACTCGTTAATGACCCGGAGGCGCTTAGCATCAAGGGCAAGCGCCAGGAAGCGACCTTTCTCTTTACGGATATTGCGGGCTTCACGACGCTCTCCGAGTTGCTGCCGTCAGATCAGCTGTCAGACGTCTTAAATGATTACCTGAATGGTGCCTGCGCAATTGTTCAGGCCAACGAGGGCACGATCGATAAGTTCATCGGCGATGCAATCATGGCCATTTTCAACGCACCGATCGCCCAACCGGACCACCAGGCCCGAGCTGTGAAATGCGCGCTCGAACTCGACGCGTATTGCGAAAAGTTTCGTATTGAGAACAACCAGAAAGGTATTCCGATTGGCATTACCCGAATCGGCGTTCACTCTGGTCCGGCGACGATCGGCAACTTTGGCAGTCAAAGCCGAATGGACTTCACCGCGGTGGGTGATACCGTCAATGCAGCCGCTCGAACGGAAGGGGTTAACAAGTATTTCGGGACCCGTATTTGTTGTACCGATACGGTTGTGCCCAAGTGTCCAGGGATGCATTTCAGGGTGATCGGCGACGTGATCCTGAAGGGTAAAGAGACACCCGTCACCTTATACAACCCGATTACGGCTGATCAGGCCAAGTCTGAACTCTGTACGGGTTATCTTGCGGCCTATCAATTGCTAGAGGCCGGCAACCCCCTGGCGATTGAACAATTGAAGGCGCTCGAGCAGCGATTCCCGGAAGACCCACTGCTTAAGTTTCATTTACATCGAATCGAAAAAGGCCTCTTGACCACGTTGATCAAGATGGAAGACAAATAACGATCGTAGGTGCAGTGCTCGCGATGTTTTTCACCATTCGCGCCGCGCGGCTGAAAGATGCCGCGACGCTCGGGCTTCTGATTGGGGCCTGGTGTATGCCCGCTTGGTCGCAAACCCCCAATTTGGGCAGCGCATCCGATATTTCTCGTCTTCGGGTCCCGGTCCCGCTTCCCCGATTGCCAGCCTTTGAATTGCGGGTTCAAACGCCCGAAAAGACGCCGACGCCTCGGTCGATTGAAGATATCGACTTTGATCTCAAAGGGGTTCGAGTCCTCGGGTCGAGTCGTTATCGCGAGGCCGAGTTGGCGGAACTGTTCGCCGACGTCACCGGTCGAAAAGTCAAAATCGAGGAGCTCCGCAAGAAGGTCAGCCAACTGGAGGATCGGTATCGGTCAGAAGGGTTTTTTTTGTGTCGGGTCTTTTTGCCGCCACAACAGGTTAAAGATGGCATCTTCACGGTTCAGGTCGTTGAAGGCTTTATCAGTGAGGTGTATGTCGACGGGGGAGTGGCGGCCGAACGAACGATGATTCAGCGGATGTTGGCACCGCTGCTGGACCGAAAACCAATCGATCTGCGCTCGCTCGAAGAAGCGCTTCTGATCCTCAATGACATCCCGAGTGTGCGGACCAGTGGGACCTTGCGCCCAGGTGCAAAACTCGGTGCAACCGAGTTGGTGGTGTCCGTTTCTCCCCCGGCACCTACGACGTATGTGTTGGGCTTGAGTAACACCGCGTCGAAGACCCTGGGGCCTTGGGCGGTTTCCTTGAACGCCAGTATCCCGAGGCCGCTGGGTGCCGTTGGATCGCTCAGCCTTGGGCTGAACAGCGGTTTGTTTCCGGCTGAAAAGCTTCGAGTCGTCATTGCGCAATACGCCATGCCGGTGGGTTCATCGGGCGCCGTGATGTCTTTCGGTGCGTTAAGCGCTGCGGCCCGTCCGAAAGCCTCCCTGAGTTCGCTCGGTATCCTGAGTGAAAGCACCAGTATTGGTCCGCGATTTCGGATTCCCATTTTCCGTTCGGTTGCGCAGTCGCTGTTTTTCGATTTTGGCCTGTCGGTCAACCGTAGCGAGACCTTCCTGTCGGCGAAGACCGATTCCGAGACAGCGCTGACGAGCGATCGAACAACCGTGGGCGATTTGGGCCTGAGTTATCAGCACAGCGGGTTTCTCGGTGGCACTTCTCAGGTGGGTCTGACCTTGCAGAGAGGCTTGAATGGGCTTGGCGCTTATAAACAAAGCGCCTATGGCGCCGACCTCACGACGTATCCACGACCATCGTCAGAAGGTTTTGATTCGCATTTCGCGAAGCGCACTTTGTCCTTCGTTCGGCTCCAGGGCTTGACCGGTCCCTACAGCCTGGCTGCGGCCGTGCAAGTGCAGGACTCCAACGATCCTTTGTTGGCCGGAGACAAGGTTGCGTTCGGTGGTCCGATTATTGGCAGGGGCTATGACTCGGGTGCGATTACCGGAGATCGGGGTTATGGGGGTATTGTCGAATTCCGCTGGGATCGACCCGAACCTCTGTCTTGGTCGTGGGCTGCGGAGGCGAAGTTGCAAGCTTTTGCTGCCTACGATTTTGCCCATGCAACGACCCTGGCCAGACCACTCGCCGAGGTCGCAGCGACCAAAGCTACGATCGCGTCGATGTCCTTGGGAACTCGCTTCCGGACGCCCGGTGGCCTTTCCATTGAAACTATGGTCGCTCGCGCCGACCGTCCGGTCACGAGTACCGACCCACGCCCAAACCCACGGTTTCTGATCGGGATTACCCAGGTTTTTTAAACCAATCCCGAGTTGGCTGGGGGCTTACGACCCGTCCCATCCGCCACCCAGCGATTTGACCAGTTGAACGGTCGCAACCCACTGAGCCGCGCGGGTCTGAGCCAGTGCTCTCTCGGCGGCGAGTTGGGTTCGTTCGGTGTCCGTGACCTCCAGATAGCTGGCCGCCCCTTTTTCATAACGCAAACGAGCGACGCGAGCGGCGCGGCTTGATGCTGTGATCGCTTGCTGCTGTGCGTCCGCGGTGGTGCGACGATGGGCAAGCTCGGACAACGCATCGTCGACTTCACGCAGGGCGATCAGGATCTTCTGCTGAAAAGTCGCTTGCGCTTCATCAAGCCCTGCTTGGGCCGCGCGCCAGTTGGCCTGGTTGCGGCCACTATCCAATACTGGAATAGAGATGCTGGGTCCCAGGGAAAAGAGACGCGCCGGGGCTGAAACCAGCGTCGTGAGGTCGCTGCTGGCAAGTCCTGCGGCACCCGTCAGGCGAATCTGGGGGTAGAACGCCGCTTGGGCAACGCCGGTCTGAGCAAACGCGGCACTGCGCTGAGCCTGAGCCTGAGCGATGTCTGGTCGGCGCTGCAGCATTTCGCTCGGGATCCCAGCCGCAATGACCGGCGCGCTTGGAATTGTTCCGCTTA
>CAIPGD010000223.1 GCA_903864485.1 uncultured bacterium
AGTACGAGCAAGGCCGTTTTCCAGGTCGGATCAGCACGCAAACGATCGATCGCGGGGTGGACCCGGTCCATTAATTCGCCAATCGATTCACCACCCAGGAATCGGGCTTCCTCATTGACCGTCCCCTCGAACGCGCCCAAGAACGACTGGCGCAGATCTTCATCCGCGATCGAGTTGAGATGACCGCCGCGAATCTCCTCGAGTTCGGGCCACGCCTCGACGGATACTTCTGGATGGCTTGCGGCGGCAAGAACTCGGCTGGCCGTTTCCAAAGTCCGATTCAGGCCGCTCGTGATCACCCGATCGAAGCGGACGGATTCCGTACCAAACAATCGACCGGCGGCGTCCGCTTGTTCGCGCCCTTCTGCGTCGAGCGCGATCGTGATCGGGTCGAAGGGTGAACCATCGGGCGCGAAGTAGGTCACGCTGCCGTGGCGCATTAAATAGATTCGACGGCGCTCGGGCGGAGTGAAGTGGAACATGTCAGAGGGCGGGTGGTGATCAGCGAGGTTCGGGGGCTTGAGGCAACGGATCCCTCACGGGAACGAGCCCCTCATTCTAGGACAAGGCCGTCATTGGTCCGATCTCGTTCGAGCATTCGAGCCCGCTCTCGATCTTGGAGCAGTCGCCATTGAACTTTACCCGTCCCTGATTTGGGCAGGCTCGCCATGAACTCGACCTGGCGTGGCACTTTGTAGGCGGCCATGTGCGCGCGCGCCCACTCAATGATCGCTGATTCATCCACTGTATTCACAAAAGCCGGGCGCAAGACCACCACCGCTTTGACGGTCTCGCCACGCACCGGATCGGGCGCCGCAATGATGCAGGCTTCATGGATCGCCGGGTGGCCATACAAGAGCGACTCGACCTCGGCCGGCCAGACCTTGAAGCCCGATGCGTTGATCATGCGCTTTAGCCGATCGACCATGAAAAAATAACCATCTTCATCGACCCGACCGAGATCGCCTGTGCGCAGAAAGCGCTTGCCATCGATCGTGATGAACGATTCTTCGTTGGCTTCGGGCTTGTTCCAATAGCCCTGCATGATCGGGGGGCCATGAACGACGATTTCGCCGGTTTCGCCCTGTGGGCATTCGGCAAGCGTGGTCGGGTCAATGACGCGTGAATCAACGCCCACAAACGGGATGCCCAGGCACTGTCGTTTCGGACGGTGGGGTGGGTTGAGGTGCGTCGGGGCGATCGTCTCGGTCATCCCATAGCCTTCGACATATGCCAGGCCAAGCAGCTGGTGCAGGCGGGCCGCCACGGCCTCTGGCATGGCTGCACCGCCACCGTTGATGCGCTGGACGCTCGACAGATCAAAGGTCTCGAGTTGGGGGTGGGCAAGAAAATCCACCACCATCGCTGCGATCATGCTCAGCGCATTAATCCGGTGGCGCTCGATACAGCGCAGCGCCACCTCGCGGTCCCAGCGCGCCAGCACGACAACGGTCGCACCGAGATAGAGCGGCCCGTTCATGCTGCCCTGCATGCCGGTGACATGAAAA
>CAIPGD010000224.1 GCA_903864485.1 uncultured bacterium
ATAGCCCCTGGGTGCAGAGTGCAATCCGTCTGGAGGCCCCGCACGCACTCGAGCTCGAGTACGTGCAACAGATGACGGCGTGGTTGCTCTTTCTGCATGCGCCGGCGCAAATTGCATTGCTTGGCTTGGGGGGAGGCTCGCTCGCACGTTGGAACTTGCGCCACTTGAGGCAATCTCGACTGGTCGCAATCGAGCACAACCCTGCAGTCATTTTGGCCGCTAAGTCGATGTTTGGTCTTCCCGCCGAAGGCCCTCGCTTTGAAATCGTTCACCAGGATGCGCTCGAATGGGTGAGGGCCACTCGCCCAGCGACTTATGGCGTCGTTCAGGTCGACCTTTACGATAGCGAAGCCGACGGGCCGGTGCTTGATTCGGTTGATTTTTATCGTGCGGCCCGCCGGCTATTGCCGGATTCGGGGGGGCTCCTTGTGGTGAACCTGTTTGGACGCCCGCAGGCACTCAAACAGAGCCTTACCCACCTGAACGTCGCATTCGACGATCGAGTCCGATTGTTGGCGCCAATTCGAGCGGGTAATCGGGTTGCCCTTTGTTTTCATGGGCCGAGTTTTCAGGTGGATCCCGGCCTATTGGCCAGGCGAGCAAGCTGGCTCGAAAACCGATTCGGCTTTCCCTATCCTCGATGGCTTGAAGGTTTTGAAGATTGACGCTGATGATTGAACTTGCCCAACCCGGTGATTTGCCGCGAATTGTTGAGATTTACAACTCGACGATTCCGAGCTTTCGGGTAACCGCCGACCTAGAACCCGTCAGCGTCGAGTCTCGACTCGAATGGTTTGCAACGCATCGCACCGCGGTTGAACATCCAGAGAGCAACCCCAACCGTCCTTTATGGGTCGTACGCAAGGGTCAGTCGGTCATTGGGTGGCTTAGCTTTTCGGACATCCACGATCGGGCGGCCTATTCACGAACGGCCGAATTGAGCCTTTACATCGCCGAGGAGTGGAGGGGGCAGGGGGTCGGTGGCCGGCTTCTGGACAAGGCGATCGCTGAGTCGCCCTCACTCGGGTGTGTCCGTTTGCTCGCCCTTATCTTTGGCCACAACGAGGAGAGTCTCGCGCTCTTCGCTTCCCGCGGATTTCAGCGATGGGGTTTTTACCCTGAGGTGGCTGAGCTCAATGGCGTTGAGCGGGATCTGGTCGTGATGGGGATTAAGGCGAACGCGAACGCGAATGCGAATACGAACGCTAACGCATCAACGCACGCATCGCCCGATCAAGCCCGGCCATCGTGACTGGATACATGCGGTCGCCCATGAGTTGCCGCATCATGGCAACCGATTGTCGGTAGGACCACACGCCCTCGGGCTCAGGGTTGAGCCAGGCATGGCGCGGAAAGCGGTCCAGTAGCCGTTGAATCCACTCTGAACCAGCCTCTTCGTTGTGGTATTCGACGGAACCACCGGGTTGCATGATCTCGTAGGGACTCATGGTGGCGTCGCCCACGAACACGAGACGCCAATCCGGATTGAACTTGCGGATCAAATCCCAGGTGGCCGTGCGCTCGGTTGACCGTCGACGGTTATTCTTCCAAACATGGTCGTAGACGCAATTATGAAAATAGAAAAACTCAAGATTGCGAAATTCACTACGGGCCGCTGAAAACAGTTCTTCAGTCCGACGGATGTGATCATCCATCGTGCCGCCGACGTCCATTAGCAAGAGGACCTTGACGCTGTTGTGACGCTCAGGGCGCAGCCGCAGGTCGAGCCAGCCGGCGTTGCGGGCTGTCGCGCCGATGGTTCCGTCCATGTCCAGTTCGTCGGCCGCGCCCTCTCGCGCAAATCTTCGCAAGCGCCTGAGCGCAATCTTGATATTGCGAGTACCCAGTTCGACCGTGTCGTCATAGTCTCGGTAGGCGCGTTGCTCCCAGACCTTGATTGCGGTTCGGTTACCGGCTGAGGGGCCCCCAATCCGGACGCCTTGGGGGTGATATCCGCCATTTCCAAATGGGCTGCTGCCGTTGGTGCCGATCCATCGGGAACCGCCTTCGTGGCGTTCTTTTTGTTCTTCGAGCAACTTTTTCAGTCGCTCCATCAGCGCGTCAAGGCCACCACCTTCCGCGAACGCAGCGTCGATGGCTGCCTTCTCTTCGGGGGTGAACTCTCGTTGCAAAAGCCGCTTGAGCCAATCCTCCGGCAATTCAGCGCCAAGCGCGCCAATGGCATCGGAGAGCGAGGTGACGCCGTGGAAGTAGACCCCAAAAGCCTTGTCGAACCGATCAAACAGCCGCTCGTCTTTGACCAAGGTCATCCGTGCGAGCCAATAGAATTCATCAACCGAAGGACCGACTACACCCTCTTTGAGGGCTTCGAGCAGACGCAGGTGCTCGTGTAATGACACGGGCAACTTCGCTCGCCGCAAATGAAACAGAAAGTCGACCAGCATGATGGCTCGTCAGCGATTCTGTCGCTGCATAAACATCAGCCGTTCATACAGCGCCAAGTCCTGTTCATTCTTGAGGAGCGCCCCAGCCAGCGGCGGCAAGCCCGGTTTGCCGTCGGGGCCGGTTGCTGGCTTGTTCACGGCATCGGGTGGAATATCTTCCGCCAACAAGAGCTTGATCCAGTCGAGGAGTTCGCTGGTCGACGGTTTCTTTTTGAGCCCGGCGATGTCGCGCAGTTGATAAAAGGCGTCCAGCGCAGCGGCCACCAGCGTCTTTTTTAATCCCGGGTAATGGACGTCGATGATCGCCTGCATGGTCTCCCGATCCGGGAAACGGATGTAATGAAAAAAGCATCGTCGCAAGAACGCGTCGGGCAGCTCTTTTTCATTATTCGAAGTCACGATCATGAGAGGACGATGTCGGGCCCGGATGGTCTCCCGGGTCTCGTAGACATGAAATTCCATTCGGTCGAGTTCCCGCAGCAGGTCGTTCGGAAACTCAATGTCAGCCTTATCGATTTCGTCGATCAGTAGTACCGCTGGCTCGGGCGTTTCAAAAGCCTGCCACAACACGCCCCGTACGATGTAGTTGGAAATATCTCTTACGCGTTCGTCACCGAGCTGTGAGTCACGGAGCCGGGACACCGCGTCGTATTCGTAGAGGCCCTGCTGCGCCTTGGTCGTCGATTTGATATGCCATTGCAGCAACGGCATACCCAGTTCGCGTGCGACTTCTTCCGCCAGCATCGTTTTGCCGGTGCCCGGCTCGCCTTTAACCAGCAGTGGGCGCGACAGCCGGAGGGCCGCATTCACGGCGAGCCGCAGATCGTCAGTGGCGACGTAGCTGGACGAGCCTTCGAAGCGGGCTTTTTTAGTGGGGTTTGATGCTGATGTATTCATAATCTCGATCATACTGGATCGATTGTCGGTGCCTATTGCTTCATGCGTCGGATCGTCGCATTGTTGGATTGCGGTGCACCAAACTGGCGGTTAGTCGGGCCGCTCGGTAAAATCGCGTGGCTGAGACTTGAATCTTTTCTTTTAACGTTTGGGATCCGCATGAAGTCATCTGCTTTCGCAGCGTCGGTTCTTGTTGTGGCTTCGCTTACCTCGACCTCCTTGCTCGCCGCCGATGCGATTCAGGGAAATGCTGAAGCTGCTAAAAACAAGAACTCGATGTGTATCGGCTGCCATGGCATCCCGGGCTACAAGGCGTCGTTCCCGAGCGTTTACTCGGTGCCGATGATCTCGGGACAATCACCGAAGTATCTCGAAAACGCGCTAATGGCTTACAAGAAAGGCGAACGTAGCCATCCGACGATGCGAGGCATCGCTGCGACCTTGTCTGATCAGGATATGGCAGATCTCGCAGCTTATTACGGCGGCAACGCTTCGACTGCAGCGGCTGCTGCAACCAAATAATGACCATTCGGGACACTACGATGTACTCCAGCACACTATTTGCGGGCCGTTTGGTGGTTGCACTGATGTCGGCGAGCGCCTTCGTGCCCTTTGTTTCGGTCCACGCTGCTGACCTCTCGGCCGCGAAAGAAAAGGCCGAACAGGTTTGTTCGGCCTGTCACGGCAAAGAAGGCAATGCGCCAGTTGATCCTTCGTATCCGCGCCTCGCGGGCCAACATCAGGATTACCTGCGTCAGGCCCTGCTCGATTACCGCAGCGATCATCGCAAAAACGCCATCATGGGCGCGCAGGCCAAAGCGCTGACTAAAAAAGAAGTTGGCGACCTGGCAGCCTATTACGCGTCGATGCCGGGCCAGTTGGTCGTTAAGAAATAGTTCGGCGAAGCTCGGCAAAAGACCTTAGCCGGTGAGCGCGGCGACTGACGGGGATCTCCTCGCGCAGCGCTCGTTCCGGGCCGACGTTGAGGTCATTGGGCTGGTTGGGGTGGCGCATGGCGTTTCCCATTTTTATCAGCTGGTCATTCCCCCGCTGTTCCCGTTTTTGCGGGAAGAATTCGGTCTCTCATGGACCATGCTGGGGGTTATTACAACGGTTTTCTTTGTCGTATCTGGTATTGGGCAGGCGCTTGCCGGATTTGTTGTCGACCGGTTTGGATCGAGACACAGCCTGATATTTGGCATGGCGTCGATGAGCGCCGGTGCTGCAGTAGCTGCTGGCGCCGGCGGTTATGCCAGTTTGCTGGCCGCTGCTGCTTTGATTGGTCTGGGCAATTGCGTCATGCATCCCGCAGACTATTCGGTACTCAACTCTAAAATTTCGACACGACGAATCGGCCATGCATTTTCAGTGCATGGCCTGTCGGGTAATCTTGGCTACGCCGCGGCACCCGCAGTCATGCTTCCGCTCGCGATGCTGTACGGATGGCGGGCGGCAGTCGGCTCCGCGACTTTGCTTGGCTTACTGGTGATTGGGGTGATCTTGTTCCGCCCCCGGTCATTCGAAGTTCTTGAGGCGCCCGCCCGTGCCTTGGGTCCTGACGGTCAGCCAGACGCGCGTTCGGGTCTGTGGGGCTTGCCCGTTTGGATTACGCCGAGCGTGATCCTTTGCTTCCTGTTTTTTGTCGCGGTGACGCTCGCGAGCACCGGGTTGCAGAATTTCGCGCCACAGTCGCTGCGTTCGATTTACGGTATCAGTGCTGCGACAGCAACGGGCGCCTTGACCCTCTATTTGCTCGCGGGAGC
>CAIPGD010000225.1 GCA_903864485.1 uncultured bacterium
CGCACGCCGGTTCAGGGCGAAGTGCCCGATCCACTCAACCCCCCCTCGGGTTGCGCCTTTCATCCGCGTTGCCCTCTCGCCAATGAACGTTGCCAGCGGGAACGCCCCCAGTTGATCGGCGCCGCGAAGGGATCAGAACGGGGATCAGAACTGGGATCGGATTTGGGATCAAATATGGGATCAAATTCCGGCCGTGTCGCATGCCACGCGGTACAAGAGGGTCGGATCGGATTTAGCGGAACCTAAATAGCTGGGCCAGTGGTGCCCAGCTCAATACCGCGCAAAGCATTCCCAACGTGACGAGGATCACAAGCGGCAGAGCTTTCCCGGGCCGTTGCCAGCCGCCGCGATGGACCACGATCAGGCCGAGATTGCTCAGGACCAATGCGACGAACACGCCCGCTCGGAGTTGCCCCTCCGCCCCCCCGAAGCGGGCAATGCCCCACCAACAAGCCAGGGCCAATCCGAACACCACGCTGCTATGAATGATGGCGCGGCGCACCTGTTTCGATTCAATCAGCGCAGCACCAACCGGTCGCGGGGGCCTCGACATCGCGCCCGCCGACAGCGGAATCGCCTCAAAAACCAGCGCGCAGGCCGGATCGATCACGAGTTCAAGAAATGCAATGTGGGCGGGCAACATGAGGATCGGCCCGCCCACCACCAGTGGCACGAGTGCGAGACCCGCGATCGGCAAATGGACTGCGATCAGATACCCGGCCACGCGCCGTAAATTGTCGGAAAGGCGTCGACCCTCGCGCACCGCGTCAACCAGGGCACCAAAATCATCGTCGGCAAGGATCAAGTCCGACGCCTCGCGGGCCACATCGGTCCCGCGCTGCCCCATGGCCACCCCAACATCCGCCGCTTTGAGCGCCGGCGCATCATTGACGCCGTCCCCGGTCATCGCGACCACGGAACCTTCGGCCCGCAACGCCTGCACGATACGGAGCTTGTGCGCCGGATTCGCCCGCGCGATCACCCGCGTTGTTGTCAGTAACTTGGCCAATTCACCTTCATCCAGGCAATCGATCGTTGCGCCAATGATCAGTCCATCGGTCAAATCGGTCCCATCGTTCCCATCGTTCCCACCGGTCTCATCAACCGTCGGAGCGCGACCAGCACCGGCCAGCAGGCCCGCCTGAATCGCGATCGCCTGAGCCGTCGCTGGATGGTCGCCCGTGATCATGACCACCCGAATCCCAGCCTCCCGACAATCGCTGATCGCCTGCGGCACGCCTGAACGCAGGGGGTCGGCCAAGCCCAGCAAGCCGAGCCAATCGAACGCATAGTCGTGCGCGATCGCCGGGAGCGTGGGCCCCGCACCCAATTCACCGTCATGCGTGCTGGTAGCTCGCGCCACAGCCAGGACCCGCAATCCGTCGGCCGCCATCGCCATGACCTCGGACTCGACCCGGGCAAGGTCGGTGCCACTTAGATGGCAAAGTTGAGCGATCGCCTCCGGCGCACCCTTGGCCGCAATCAGGCGGGAACCCGTCTTCGGATCTTGCCAAACCTGAGACATCGCCAGTAAGCCGGGTGCAAGAGGGTAGGCATGCAGCAGACTCCAGCCGAGCTGATCTTGCGAATGCGGCAATGCCCTAATTGCCCGCTCCATGGGATCGAATGGGTCGATCCGGGTCGCGAGCACCGCGTGAGTGATCAGACACTGGGTTTGCTCGGGTGGGGGCCCAGCGGGGGAGAGCCGCGCCACCGACATTCGATTCTCTGTCAGGGTGCCCGTCTTGTCGACGCAGAGCACGCCAACTGAGCCCAAGGTCTCAACGGCTGAAAGCCGCCGCACCAATACCCTGCGCCGGGACAGATGCAGCGCCGCGAGCGCCATAAACACCGTCAGCACCAGGGGTAATTCCTGGGGCAAAAGTGCCATTGCAAGCGCAAGCCCGCCGAGCAATCCGCCGATCAGGTCATCGCGCAATAGCATCCAGGCGAGGCTCGTGAGCGTGCACAAGATTCCGACAAGGATGGCGATCCGGGTCACCCAGGAGGCCGTGATCTGTTGGAGTGGACTTTTGGCCACCTCCACACTCGCCAATCCGAGCCCAATCTGGCCGATGGCTGTGCGCGCACCGGTCGCGGTGACACGCATTCGGGCCTGCCCACTGACCACAAGCGTGCCACCCGAAACCCCAGCACCAGCGGCTTTAGAGATGGCGACCGATTCGCCGGTCAAGGAAGACTCATCGACCGTGAGTCCGGCCGTGAGTTCGGCCATGTCGATCAGGGTACCGTCGGCGGGAATACGGTCACCCTCCCCCAACACGATCAGATCGCCCACAACCAGTTGTGTGCCTGGGATCCGGACCGGTGGGTCATTCTTCTGCCCATCGCTTCGAACAACGCGTGCATGGGGCGCAGCCAGATCGCTGAGCGCCTCAAGGGCCCTTTCGGCTCGACGGTTCTGAACCACCGTCAACACAATCACGATCAGTGCAAAGCCGAGCAACAAGCTGGCTTCCGCAGAGTCCCCCAGAACCAGGTAGGCGGTACCGCATAGAAGCAGTAGCACGAGCATCGGCTCGCGAAGAATCTCGCCAAAAAGGGCCCACCAAGACCTTCCGATCAGTTTCGGAAGCGCGTTGGGCCCGTTCTTTTGGAGGGCGGCTTCCGCTTGTTGCTGGGTCAGACCGAGGGGATCTGGCACCTGCACTCAGCGCTGGACCGGACTAGTACCCCGACGACATGTGGAGGCGATCCGAGCGATCCAGGCGCTCCACTCGCTTGGCAAGACGCTCGACGTCATCGCGCAATCGCCGAAGGTCGTCCCGAAAGGACTCAAGAGCTGGGCGACCGACCAGCGAACCGTCATCATGAATCAGCCATTGGAGAGTCGTAGTCTTTGCACGATCCATCAGATCGCGGCCACCCGCCGCGGCGGAACGCACAGTTTCGCCGACGCGATGCGCGGCCAAATCCCCAATGACGCGCGACAGGTCTTCCTCCACATCCCAACGCAACTGCCGCGCGAGCCCCGCAATCGCAGTCGCCAATGCGGCATCGCCCTCGATCCGGACGCGACGCATGGCACCTGCGCTGCCGTCACGCAGGAAATCCAGAGCGAGGTTTGGCGAGAGTTCAATCTTCAGAGTGACCCGGGGTGGCTCCGTCGCCCCTGGGCTGAGGCGGCCATCTTCAAGAATCGTAAAGTCGGTGGCCAGGCGGTCAAAGAGTTGGCCGCTCGCAGCCGCCGCACCGGTCACAGCGGTCGCACCAGCACCGCCGGCCATCTGGGTTGGCGCGCTCGGGGCGATCCGAAAAACGGCCCCGTGGTACTCGGCGAAAGCGGCTCGTGCGGACGGCTGTTGTTCCAGCAAATGGTTGATGGCTGTAGCCACGACCCCGGCTCCCCAGGGCTTGAACGGCGTGTTCATCCGGGATTCTGGATTCCGACGAGTAACCATCCTGCGCTGCCATCGCGGGGCTTGGCGAGATGCCAGAGCTCATTCAAACGAACTGGCTCAGTTCCTGGGGCCTCGCGGACGAGTCCATGGAAGCGAATCGTAGCCGTGTATTCATCGACGTCGGTCTGCACCTCGACCAGCTCCGTCTCGAGCCCAATGACCTCGGTCACGTTGATGACACCATGGCGCTCATCAATCTGTCGGCGGAGTTCATCGAACACCTCGGTGCTCGCGACCTCGCGCAGCGTAGCCAGATCGGCGTGGTCGAACGCAGCCTGCAGGCGGATAAATTGTTCGCGGGCCTGAGCAATGAACGCAGGGGCGTCAAAACCGGGCGGCCACTTTGGCGCAGGCTCGGATGCAAACTCCGGGGCGAGTTGAGGGGCCAGAGCGGGCATCGTCGGCTCAAACCGAGAACGATCGGTCGTGGATCGATTGAAATTGGAATGGGCCGGTATTTGACCCCCCTGACGGCGGCGCAAAAAGGCCGTCACCAAGGCGAGGACCAACAGACCAACCAGAGCAATCCCAAGCACGCTGGCAAGCTCTGACGAAACCCCCATCCAGGACGCCAATGCGGCAATCCCCAGGCCGACCGCAGCGGCGCCAAGCATGCGCTTCCAGGGGGAAGCAGGAGCGACGTTAGGCGCAGGCGCTCCAGGGCGGTTCAGTCCGGCAGGATTCGACGCATTTGCTGGAGATCCGGGCGAACCGGGCGCTCCCGCAGGTGCGGTCGGATTGGCCGCACCCGGAGGCGTAGCGCTGCGCTGTGCACCTGCCGCACCCGCTGCACCGGCGCCCGCCGGACTTCCAGGCGTGTGCATTTGCCGACCGAAGGAGCCGCCACCACCGAGGCGCTTGGCGTCCGCTGGCCCAGCGACCGATGCAATTGCGAGAATCACTCCCGATAAAACCACGTTCTTGAACTTCAACGCACCGAGCATGAAAAACTCCCCAGAATTCGGATCTATTGAACCAATCGGATCACAGTGACCCGACCATTTCGACCCGACCATTTCGACCCAACGATTGTGACCCACTTGAGTCGCGACGATTGGCTAAAACCGTACACCTTCGTGCAATGCGGCAATCCCACCGGTGAGGTTGAACCAACGCACTTGCTCCAGGCCTGCCGTCTCGAGCATTGCCGCGAGCGTGCTCTGATCGGGATGCATCCGGATCGATTCGGCGAGGTAACGATAGCTCTGTGCGTCCCCCGCAATCCGCGCACCCAATCGTGGCAGAACCTGAAACGAATACAGATCGTAGGCGCGCTCCAGCGGCTGCCAGATCCGCGAAAACTCCAGGACTAATAGGCGCCCACCAGGTCGCAGGACGCGAACCATCTCGGCGAGCGCGCGGTCTTTATGCGTCATGTTGCGCAGGCCAAAGGCCACGGTCACGAGATCAAAGTGACGGTCGGGAAACGGCAATTGTTCGGCGTCGCATTGAGTCACCGGAATCTGCAGTCCGGCGTCGATCATCCGATCACGACCACGGGCCAGCATGGCGGGATTGATGTCGGTTAGCCAAACCTCACCGGTCGCGCCAGCTTTGCGGGCAAATTCTCGGGCGAGATCGCCGGTGCCCCCCGCGATATCGAGTACCCGCATGCCGGGCCGCACCGCAGCCCGGCCGACCGTAAACGCCTTCCAGGCTCGATGTAAGCCACCTGACATCAGGTCGTTCATTAGGTCATATCGATTCGCAACCGATCCAAAGACCTCGGCGACCCGGTCGGCTTTGCTCTCGAGCGGAACCGATTCATAACCAAAATGCGTCGTGCCGCCGCTCGAGTTGTGTTGCATCAGTTGCGCTTACGCGAGAGTTCAGCGCCAAAGGTGGGGTTCAGAGCAGGGGGTGTCACAGCAGGGGGTGTCACAGCAGGGGGTGTCACAGCAGGCGGATTCACAGCGGCGGGCGCAGCCGAAGCAGGGTGCCCACAGCCGCGCGCGGCCGACGCCAACCCATTTGCCTGAGATGACGCTTCGTCGCGACTTGCGCCGGCAGCGTCGAGCCTGGCAAGGTAATCGGTCCAGAGGGTGTCCTGCTCGCGACCCAGGCGATACAGCAGATCCCAGGAAAAAATGCCGCTAACGTGGCCATCCGAAAAAGTCGGCTGGATGGCGTAATGACCGACCTGCTCAATCGCAACAATCGTCACGTCCCGCTTGCCGACCTGTAGCACTTCCTGACCCGGGCCATGCCCCTTCACCTCGGCTGACGGCGAATGGACGCGCAGGAATTCCGTCGGCAGGCGAAACACAAATCCGTCGCCAAACTCGACTTCAAGCACACGCGAAATCTGGTGCAGAACAATTCGGGTTGGAACGAGCATCGGGGTCGAGGACATTGCAGCCTGAATTAGTGGGAATGGCCGGGAGGGAAATGGTTCGAACGAAGCAGCGCCATTCGCAGTGCCGGTATCCGCAGGGCGGTCAACTGGCGTCGGACAAGCGCGGCGCCGCCGCGATCCAAGGATATCGTTTTTTCGTTTGGAACGGATTCTGGCCGGGTCCAGATCGAACCCGGAAATGTCAGGTCGTCGCGCCACCGCGGCACGATGTGAACATGGAGATGAGGTACCTGGTTACCCAGACTAGCCACATTGACTTTGTCAGGCGACAGGGTGTCCCGAAGCACGCGCTCAACTTGGCGCACGGCCGCCATCAGGGCCTGAGCCTCTGGCTCTGACAGGTCCGATAATTCGGCCACATGTTCGTTCCAGATGATGCGCAGCAGGCCAGGCCAATCAGGCTCGTCGGCGAGCACTAAACGCCAGGAAGGCGCGCGATGCAGTACCTCGCCACCGTCAGTCGCGCAGAGCGGACACGTGGGGTCAGACACGTACCCGCCGCTCAGACCAAGACCCGCTCGATGCCGCCCGCATTCGCCGCGGCCACATAGTCGGGCATCCATTGTTCGCCCAAGAGGTGCTTGGCCATCTCGACAACGATGTAATCGGCTTGTGCACCGGTATCGCCCTGAAAACGCGCCAAGCCCTGAAGGCACGATGGGCAGCTCGTCAACACCTTGACCTGGCCGGTAAATCCATCGCCGCGCAAACCATCCGTGCCTTTGCGCATTTCTTCTTCTTTACGGAACCGAACCTGCGTTGAAATATCGGGCCGGGAAACCGCAAGCGTTCCACTTTCGCCACAGCAGCGGTCATTCTTCTTGATGACACCATTCAACTCAGCGTTCATGAGGGTGTTGACCACCTTCAGCGGTTGATGCTGTTTCATAGGACTATGACAGGGGTCGTGGTACATGTATCGGACCCCGGTAGCACCCTCAAGACGCAGTCCCTTCTCCATCAGATACTCATGAATATCGATGATGCGACATCCCGGGAAGATCTTCTCGAATTCATAACCAGCCAACTGGTCATAACAAGTGCCACAGCTGACGACGACGGTCTTGATGTCGAGATAGTTCAGCGTGTTGGCGACCCGGTGAAACAGCACGCGGTTATCGGTAATGATCTTTTCGGCGGCATCGAAGTCGCCGGTGCCGCGCTGCGGATAGCCACAACAGAGATACCCTGGGGGCAACACGGTCTGCACACCCACATGCCAGAGCATGGCCTGAGTCGCAAGGCCAACCTGCGAGAAGAGCCGCTCTGAACCACAACCGGGGAAATAAAAGACCGCCTCGGCGTCACTGCGCGTGCGCTTCGGGTCGCGCAAAATCGGGACGTAACGTGCGTCCTCAATATCGAGCAATTTTCTCGCAGTCTGCTTGGGGAGGCCCCCGGGCATTTTCTTATTAATAAAATGAACAATCTGCTCCCGCACGGGGGGCTTGCCATGGGTTCCCGGCGGCTTGCTGGTCTGTCGCTTTGCAGCCACCCCAAACAGGTCGTTGGCAACCCGCTGCGCCTTGTAACCCCAATCGATCATGACCTTGCGGGTGATATTGATGGTGTTGGGATCTTTGGCATTGAGCAACAGCATGGCGGCCGAGGTGCCAGGATTGAAGCGTCGCTGCCCCATCTTGCGCAAGAGATTGCGCATGTTCATCGACACTTCACCAAAATCGATATCAACCGGGCACGGGTTCAGGCACTTGTGACACACCGTGCAGTGATCGGCCACATCGCCAAACTCTTCCCAGTGTTTGATTGAAACACCGCGTCGGGTCTGCTCCTCGTAGAGAAAAGCCTCGACCAGCAGACTGGTCGCCAAAATCTTGTTGCGCGGCGAATAGAACAAATTGGCGCGCGGCACATGGGTCGCACACACAGGTTTGCACTTGCCGCAGCGCAGGCAGTCCTTGATGGACGCAGCAATCGAACCGATGTCGGACTGCTGCAGGATCAGGCTCTCGGCCCCCATCAGACCAAACGAGGGCGTGTAGGCGTTGCGCAGATCGCTGGCTACGACCCCGTTGCGAAGGAGCTTTCCGGCATTGAAATGCCCATTCGGATCAATGCGTTTTTTATAATCAGCAAACGGAGCAAGCTCGTCATCTGTCAAAAATTCGAGCTTGGTGATCCCGATACCATGCTCGCCTGAAATGACGCCATCGAGCGAACGCGCCAGGGCCATGATGCGCACAACAGCGGCATTGGCCTGCTGAAGCATCCCGTAATCATCGCTGTTAACGGGAAGATTGGTATGCACGTTGCCGTCGCCGGCATGCATGTGCAGCGCGATAAATACCCGCGAACGCAACACCTTCTGATGGGTGTCCTCGAACGCCTGGCGGACGGGGGCGAAGGCAGCACCCGAAAAAATCTCCGCGAGCCGATCGCGCAATTCGACTTTCCACGAAACCCGGACCGATCGGTCCTGCAGAATCCGAAACAGTGTTGCATCAGGGTCCCGCTGGCTGGCTTCGATCCCCATAGCGGGTTCAATCCCGATGGCGCGCAAGCCCTCGAGCACCGAGTCGATTGGCTGATCAATTTGCTGGAGCAAAAAATCCCAGCGCTTCCCAACTCGCTCAAGGAGTTCGCGGGCAAGCGGTAAGCGTTCCTGCAGCAGGTCGGCCGCCGGAGTTCGGTCAAGTTCGCTATCACCGGCTTTACCCAGCGCGGGCTCACCGCGCGCCACGCCATCCAGCACCCCCTCCAGAGCGGCGACTAAGCGCAGCTTGTTACTGATCGAGAGTTCGATATTGATCCGCTCAATTCCGTCGGTGTATTCGCCCATGCGCTCGAGCGGGATCACCACGTCTTCATTAATCTTGAAGGCGTTGGTGTGACGAGCGATCGCGGCCGTGCGGGCACGGTCAAGCCAGAAGGTCTTGCGGGCCTCAGGGCTGACCGCAACAAACCCCTCACCGGAACGGCCATTGGCGAGCCGGATGACTTCACTGGTCGCGTGCGCAACCGCGTCACCATCATCGCCAACGATATCGCCAATCAACACCATCTTGGGCAGACCACCACGCTTGCTCTTGGTGGCGTAACCCACGGCCCGCAGATAGCGCTCATCGAGGTGCTCGAGACCAGCGAGCAACACGGCCGGGCGGGTGGCCGCATCGGGCTTGGCGGCCAGCCCCAGGAGATAGTTCTTGATTTCAACAATCGACGGCACCGCATCACGGGGCTGTCCAAAAAACTCGAGACAGACCGTCCTCACATGCGATGGCATCCGGTGCAGGACCCAGCGCGCTGAGGTAATCAACCCATCGGTGCCCTCTTTTTGGACCCCGGGGAGCCCCGCCAGAAACTTGTCTGTGACATCTTTGCCCAAGCCGGTCTTGCGAAAGCGCTGGCCTTCGATTCTGAGCGTTTCCGTGCGTTTGGCAGGCCCCCGCATGCGCCCGTCCTCGGCCAGCGCATCGGCTTCGAACCAATTGAGCTCGAAGGTCGCCATTGGCGCCTCGTGAATCTTGCCCAGGTTATGGTCCAGCCGAGTCACTTCGAGCCAGCGGCCGTCCGGGTCAACCATCCGCCACCAGTAGAGGTTGTCAAGCGCGGTTCCCCAGAGCACGGCCTTTTTACCGCCCGCATTCATCGCGACGTTGCCGCCAATGCAGGAAGCCTCAGCCGAGGTGGGGTCGACCGCAAAGACGAGACCGGCGGCGTCGGCCGAATCAGCCACCCGCTTAGTGACTACACCAGCGGCCGAGAAAATCGTGTGTACCGGGGCTTCGATCCCGGGCAATTGCATCGCCTCGACGGGACCGAGCGACTCTAGTTTTTCGGTATTGATCACCGCAGATCGCGGCGACAACGGAATCGCGCCGCCGGTGTAGCCCGTACCACCGCCCCGCGCAATGATGGTGAGCCCCAGCTCGATGCAACCCGTCACGAGCGCAGCCACTTCGCGCTCCGACTCCGGAGTCAACACCACAAACGGGTATTCAACGCGCCAATCAGTCGCATCAGTTACATGCGAGACACGGCTCATGCCATCGAAGCGAATGTTGTCCTTGGCGGTCACTCGGCCCAGACGACGCTCGACCTGCTTGCGCAAGGCAGCCGTCTGCTCAAACTCGAGTTCGAAGGCGCGCACCGCCTCCACCGCCAGCGCCAGCAGGCGCGCG
>CAIPGD010000226.1 GCA_903864485.1 uncultured bacterium
ATTAACCCTGCCACCGCCACTGGACGAGGCCACGGTCCTGCTGCTGGCAGAAATCCGCACCCGACTGGGTTATCTGCAAGCGGTTGGACTGGGGTACCTGACCCTGGACCGCCAAAGTCGAACGCTCTCGGGAGGCGAGGTACAACGCATCAACCTCACGTCCGCGCTGGGGACATCGCTCACGAGCGCCCTGTTCGTGCTCGATGAACCCTCGATTGGACTGCATCCGCGCGACCTGCAACGCATCATCGGCGTGATGCGGCGACTGCGCGACGCGGGGAATTCGCTGGTCGTGGTCGAGCACGATCCACAAATTCTGTTTGCCGCCGACCATGTGATTGACATCGGCCCCGGACCCGGCAAAGCCGGGGGGCGCGTGCTCTACGAAGGCTCACCCGGTGGATTAGCGCAGGCCGCCACGGTCACGGGTGACTGGCTCGGCGGGCGTCGCAAAATTGAGATTGAAACAAGCCAGCGTAGACCGGTCGTTGCCTCAACCCCGAAGCTCATCCTGGAGGGCGCGCGTGCCAACAACCTGCGTCAGCTAAACGTCGAAATTCCGCTCCAGCGCCTGGTCGTCTTCACCGGCGTTTCGGGTTCGGGCAAATCCACGCTGATGCAAGACGTGCTGCTTCCGGCCCTGCTCAAGGCGCTCGGCAAGACGTCCGACGCGCCTGGAGAACACGATCGGCTGCTCGGCGACGACTGGCTGGGCGACGTTGTCTTTGTCGACCAATCACCGATCGGGCGCACCACCCGCTCGCATCCGGCGAGTCATGTCGGCGCGTTCGATCCGATTCGGGCAAGGTTTGCCCGCCATCCGCTCTCGACCGAGCGTGGTTATGGAATCTCAACTTTCAGCACCAACGCGGGCGATGGGCGTTGCCCCGCCTGCGGCGGCAATGGGTTCGAACACGTCGAGATGCAATTTCTATCCGATGTTTACCTGCGCTGCCAGGACTGCAACGGGCGGCGCTATCGGGCGGAAGTGCTCGAGGTCAAGATCGATTGCGCCGATGGGATTGCCCGCTCCGTCGCCGACGTCCTGGAACTCACCGTCGCCGAGGCCCTGGTGGCGTTCGCGAGCGACCGTGAAATCCTCGCGCGCCTGAGACCCCTGTCGGCCGTTGGGCTCGACTATCTGGCCTTGGGACAACCCGTTCCGACACTGTCCGGGGGCGAAGCGCAGCGTCTCAAACTCGCCGGTTATCTGGGCGAACCCACAAAGTCCGGCAAGGCTCGGAAGGCGAAGGCAACGACCAAGACACCGGCAGCGAAGACACCGCCAGCTAAGACACCACCGACGAAGGGCGTCAAGACATCGAACGGGACCTTGTATCTCTTTGACGAACCAACGACTGGACTGCATTTCGATGATGTGGCTCGATTGCTACGGGCTTTTCGCGAACTCGTGGAGGCCGGGCATTCGGTGGCAATCATCGAACACAATCTGGACGTCATCGGCTCCGCCGATTGGGTCATTGACCTCGGCCCCGAGGGCGGCGAGGGCGGCGGACAACTCGTAGTCGCCGGCACCCCTGAGACCGTGGCGTCCCATCCAAGCTCCCACACCGGCGCAGCCCTGCGGGATTACGCCCGTCAGATGGTTGACTTTGCCATGGGCACCGTGCCGGCAATCGACCCAGAGCCCTTGGCCGAACAAGCGCTAAAGGTTGCAGAGCCGACCGCCGATCACGATCTTGGCCAGCCGTTACAGACCCGCCTGCGCCAACGTGCCCGCAGTGCCATCGTTGTCCACCGGGCACGAGAGCACAATCTGAAAAATATCGACGTCGACATCCAGCGCGGCGCCTTTACGGTGATTACGGGCCCCTCGGGCTCGGGTAAAAGCACCCTGGCCTTCGATATCGTGTTTGGCGAGGGCCAACGCCGATACCTGGAGAGCCTGAACGCGTACGCGCGCCAGTTTGTTCAGCCCTCGGCCCGGCCCGACGTCGATCACGTGTTCGGGGTCCCACCCGCGGTCGCCATTGAGCAGCGCACGAGCCGAGGGGGCCGCAAGAGCACGGTCTCGACCTTGACCGAAATTCATCATTTTTTGCGCCTGCTCTACGTCAAGCTCGGGACCCAGTACTGTCCAAGCTGTGCCGTCGCGATTGCGCCGCAGGACTTTGAGACACTCATCGCCGGCCTCATGGGTGGGCACCGTGGGCAGTCGATTACCCTGCTAGCCCCGCTCGTCATCGCCCGTAAGGGTCTCTATGGCGAGTTGGCCAAATGGGCGCGCGGTAAAGGCTTTAGCCACCTGCGAGTCGATGGCAGCTTGCTGCCGGTGCAACCCTGGCCAAGGCTCGATCGATATGTTGAGCATACGATTGAACTGCCGGTCGCCGACTGCCTGGTGTTACCCGAACACGAATCGACGCTCCGCGAGGCTGTCCAACGAACGCTCGAGTTCGGCAAAGGCGTGATTGGGGTCTTGCAGGGCGAGGAGGCGGCAGGGGTAAATGACGCAGGGGCCAATGCCGCAGGGGCTGGAGAGGTCGAGCTCCTATCGACGCGGCGGGCATGTACGGTCTGCGCCACGAGTTTTGCCGATCTCGATCCCCGGCTCTTTTCGTTCAATTCGCGTCATGGTTGGTGCATGGCCTGTCTGGGCACTGGTTTGCGCACCGATGCCCGCGTACTCGCCGCTGCCGAGCGTGAACGAGAGCGCGCCAAAACCCGCGGTACGGGGCCGCAGATGGGACAGTTTGGCGATGACGAACCGCCGGCCGACGCGATCCTTGACGACCAAGCCCCCTGCGAAGCCTGCCTGGGTGCGAGGCTCAATCCAATTGCCCGCGCGGTTCGGCTATCCGGCCAATCGATTGCGGATGTTTCGGCACAATCGTCCGAAGCACTTCTTCAGTGGCTTGACGGACTATCACTCGCAGGCCGCGAGGCGACCATCGCGCGTGATCTGCTGGCGGAGATTCAGTCCCGGCTTGGTTTCCTGCGCGACGTCGGCTTGGGCTACCTGCGCCTCGATCGATCGGCTCCGACCCTTTCGGGTGGCGAGGCCCAGCGAATTCGCCTGGCCGCCCAGTTGGGCTCAACCCTGCAGGGCGTCTGCTACGTCCTCGATGAGCCGACCATCGGTCTGCACCCGCGCGATAATCGGGTCCTGCTCGACATGCTCGGCCGCCTGCAGGCGCGAGGCAACACCTTACTCGTGGTGGAGCATGATGAAGAAACGATTCGACGCGCCGACCAGGTGATTGATATTGGCCCCGGCGCCGGGCATCAAGGCGGTGAGGTGGTTGGGCAAGGTCCGCTGCAGGCCCTGATTGATCAGGCCCGTTCCGCTGGTCCGGGGCAACACCGATCGACGACGGCACGTTGCCTTTTATCGCCCCCAGAGCGGCCATCGCGACCACGCCGACCGGTGAGCCTGGATCTGCCCGCTATTAAGGTTTGCAATGCCACCCTGCACAATCTGGCGGGGCTGGATGCGTGGTTCCCACTCGCCCGTTTAACGGTCGTGACCGGTGTCTCAGGGTCCGGAAAGTCAACGCTCGCCCGCGATGTGCTACTGGCCTCGCTCAGCCGGCGCGTGAACGTACGCCGCGAGCATGGATTTGCCACCCAGGGCCCGCGGTCACCGGCGGCAAACCAACTGAGCCCCATTGGCTGTACCACGCTGATGGGCGACGAGAGCATTCGCCGGGTCCTCGAAGTTGATCAAACGCCCATCGGAAAAACCCCCCGCTCCTGTCCGGCCACCTACATTGGATTCTGGGACGCCATCCGCAAGCTCTTTGCGGACACGACCGAAGCACGATTAAGGGGATTCACCGCCGGTCGTTTCTCATTCAATGCAGGGGAAGGACGCTGCGCGTCCTGCGATGGCGCCGGCGTACAACGAATCGAGATGAACTTTCTGCCCGACGTTCAAGTGGTCTGCGATGGCTGCGGTGGCCGTCGCTTTAACCGCGAGACCCTCGACGTTCTGCTGCGCGGACGATCGATCGGCGACGTGCTCGCCATGTCAGTCGATGAGGCCGTTCTGTTCTTTGTGGCTCATCCTTCAATTCAGAATCAACTCAAACTCTTGCAGGATGTCGGCCTCGGTTACCTCACCCTCGGCCAACCCAGCCCGACCCTCTCGGGAGGAGAGGCACAGCGAATCAAACTGGTCGCTGAACTCGCCAAGGCCCGCATGCCGCGCGCCGTGATCGAGCGGAGCGAACCCAGCAAAACGAGTAAAACGAGCACGAAAACCAGCGCGATCCGAACCCTCATTGAACCCGCCGTGTACGTCCTCGATGAGCCGACCACGGGCCTGCATATGGCCGATGTCGAACGGCTGATTGCGGTCCTACACCGCTTGGTCGATGCCGGCCATACGGTGGTCGTCATCGAACACGATCTGGACTTGTGGGCCGAGGCCGACTGGATCCTCGACCTCGGACCCGAGGGCGGCGACGGCGGCGGTCGGATGGTCGTGATGAACACGCCCGAGGAACTGGCGCTGCGAACCGATGTCTCCCACACGGCGCGCGTTCTGGCGCCGTTTCTTAAAGCCCGAGCGCCGCGGGTCCAGTTATCTGCCCCTTCGTTGGCACCTTCGTTGGCCCCCTCGTTGGACTGACCTCGCTCCAACCCCAGCGGCGGGCGGCGGCAATCACGGCGTCGGGGTAGGCAGACTGGCCCACCGAGCCGTTGTAACGGCCCAAGGCCCGAAACAAGTCACCCCGCTCCTGGTCAAGGTAATGCCGCAGGATCACGCAGCCAAAACGCAAGTTGGCGCGCAAATCAAACAACACCCCAGGGTCCTCGGTACTGATCAGTCGGGCCCAAAAGGGCATCACCTGCATGAGGCCGCGCGCGCCCGCGCTCGAAACGGCATAGCGACGAAAACCACTCTCGACCTGGATCAGGCCGAGCACCAGCAATGGATCGAGCCCGGCGCGCTGCGCCTCGTAGTGGAGCGTGCGCAAAAACTCCACCCGATGGTCATATTCTGGCATCGAGCGCAGGGGTAGCCGGGCATTCATCTGGGCCAGCCAGCGCGCGCGTTCCAGCGGCGAATCAAACACGGGCTCTGGGGGCGACCGGTCCGCAACAGCGGCCGTCAACGCGGTCCGAACTGAATCGGACAGTGGCTCAAGACGCTGCTGCCCCGCCCAAGCCAACGTCGACACCAGGGCCCATGTCAGAATCAGCAGCCGAATCATTGGGTTGAGAGATTTATCCGTGTATCAGGCGTGCTCGAGTTGTGCCTGGACCGCCGCGACCACCTCGCCAATGCGCACGGCATCGGGGGCCACACCGACAGCCATCCGGCGACTGAGGATTTCGACCACGCCATCGCGCAAGCCGCGTTCACCGACGGTGATCCGAACCGGCACACCAATCAATTCCCAATCGGCGAACATCACCCCGGGGCGTTCGCCGCGCTCATCCAAAATAACCTCAATGCCAGCGGCCTGAAGCTGCGCGTAAAGCGCGTCGGCCGCATCGCGCACGGCCTCGTGGCGGTCATAACCCACCGGACAAATCACCACTTCAAAAGGCGCCAATGCGCGTGGCCAAATGATCCCGCGTTCATCATGATGTTGTTCAATCGCAGCGCCGACCAGACGGGTGATGCCGATCCCGTAACAACCCATTTCCAACAGTCGGGGCTTGCCATCCTGATCGAGGACCGTTGCCCCCATGGACTCCGAATATTTGGTACCCAAATAAAAGACGTGCCCAACCTCAATGCCACGAACAATCTTCAAGTGCCCCTGTCCATCCGGAGACGGATCCCCCGCGACGACATTGCGCAAGTCCGCGACTTCCGGCTCGGGTAGGTCGCGTCCCCAGTTCAGACCGGTCCAGTGGAAATCGACCGCGTTGGCACCCGCGACAAAATCGGCCATGTTCGCGACGGTGCGATCCGCGATCACGCGTACCGTTGATGCCGATTCGCCATTCGCAAAGACCGGCCCGAGATAGCCGGGTGGACAGCCAAACGCTTCCACAATCTCGGCGTCTGTCGCCATCCGAAATCCCTCCATCCCGGCTACTTTGCTGGCTTTGATTTCGTTCAATTCATGGTCACCGCGGACCAGCATCAGGACAATGCGCGGGCGCGTGGGTGTTATGGAGGCAGAGGCAGAGGCCGAAGTGGACACCGCCGGTGTCGGGGTAGGTACGGGAATCGAATCCACCGCGAGCACCACCGATTTCACAGTCTGCGCGAGCGGGATCCCCAGCAACTCAGCGACCGCCTCACACTTCGAGCACCCCGGCGTGGCCGTCCTGGCAAGGGTTTGCGAAGGCATCTCGCGGGCCGGCAACAAGGCCAGCGCTTCGGCCAATTCGATGTTGGCTGCGTATTCAGAGGTGTCCGACACAGCGATTGCGTCCTCGCCGGTATCGGCCAACACCTGAAACTCGTGCGATGCGCTACCCCCGATCGATCCGGTATCCGCAGCGACGGCCCGAAACCGCAAGCCCATTCGATTGAAGATCCGTTGGTACGCATCAAACATGACCTGGTAGCTCGCGAGCGCACCAGCCGCATCCCGGTCGAACGAGTAGGCGTCCTTCATCGTGAACTCACGCCCCCGCATGACCCCAAACCGGGGCCGACGTTCGTCGCGGAACTTGGTTTGGATATGCCAGAAATTTTTCGGCAATTGGCGCCAGGAACGAAGCTCGGCCCGCGCAATGTCGGTCACCACCTCCTCCGATGTGGGCTGAATCACAAAATCACGCCCATGCCGGTCTTTGACCCGCATCAACTCTGGCCCGTATTTCTCCCAGCGCCCCGACTCCATCCAGACCTCGGCCGGTTGTACGACCGGCATGAGTAGCTCGAGGGCACCGGCACGTTCCATCTCATCGCGCACGATCGATTCAATCCGGCGAATGACGCGCAAACCCAGGGGCAGGTAGGTGTAAATCCCGCCAGCGAGCCTGCGGATCATGCCGGCCCGTGTCATCAATCGGTGGCTGGCAATCTCGGCATCGGATGGGGCCTCTTTAAGCGTAGCAAGGTGGAATCGAGAAGCTTTCATCGGTTTGACCGTCCATGGCTATAATCATTTCCAGTTTATGACAGGAATTTAGGGTGGCAGTATGCTGGATCGAGACGGCTACCGCCCCAATGTCGGCATCATTCTGGTCAACGGGGTCAACGAAGTCTTCTGGGGCAAGCGGATTCGCGAGCACGCGTGGCAGTTCCCTCAAGGCGGCATCAAACGGGGCGAAACGCCTGAACAGGCCATGTTCCGCGAGCTCCACGAGGAGGTTGGCCTTAGACCGGAACACGTCAGCATCATCGCGCGAACCCGCGATTGGCTGCGTTATGAGGTGCCTGCGCAATGGGTGCGGCGGGATTGGCGGGGACACTACCGCGGGCAGAAACAAATCTGGTTTCTGTTACGAATGATCGGACAAGACTCCGACGTCGAGTTGCGCGCGACTGAACATCCCGAATTTGATGCCTGGCGCTGGAATGAGTATTGGGTTCCGCTGGATGCCGTGATCGAGTTCAAGCGCGCGGTCTATCGGTCAGCGCTCATCGAGCTCTCCGCATACCTGCTTGGGCTGAACCCACCGGCTGGTCAGGACGCCGTCCCGAACACACCCGTGCCGAACAACCCCAGCGCTGGGCCCACCTCGCCGGCACGGCATCTGCGCGGGGCGCGATCGAAGCCTGTGATCGAAGTCCCGCCTGACGGTGAGCTGAGCTAAGTTGAGCTGAACTAAGTTGAGCTGAGCCAAGTTGACCTGAACTAAGTTGACCTGAGCTAAGCGGAATCCGGCGACACAACCACAAGGTTATCGCGGTGGATGAGCTCAGGGGATTCGACATACCCCAGAATCGCCTCGATCTCGCCCGACGGGCGCCGGGCAATTCGGCGCGAATCGGTCGCACTGTAGTTGACCAGCCCGCGGGCGACTTCACGCCCGCTCGAATCGACACAAGCCACGACGTCGCCGCGTACAAACTCGCCCACCACCTCGGCGACGCCCACGGGCAACAAGCTCTTGTTCTCATCGCGCAACGCGCGGATCGCACCCGCGTCAAGCACCAAGCGGCCCTTGAACTGCAAATGACCTGCCATCCACTGTTTGCGGGCGGCAAGCCTGGGAAGTTCCGCAACCAGCTCGGTTCCGATGGACTCGCCCGCGACCAGACGCACAAGGACGTCGTTCTCACGGCCCGAACAGATC
>CAIPGD010000227.1 GCA_903864485.1 uncultured bacterium
AATTCCAGCAGGACCTTTCCACCGGACATAAACCGACTGGGCGAGGGCTCGATTCGCTCCAACCGAACGAGCCCTACGTCGAAACAATACCACTCAGTCGAACGGATTGGCACGTCGCGCAACTGTCGCAGGGTTTCTACCCATAGCCGTACCTCAGCCTCACCTTCGACCGTGATGCACCGGTCAAACCGCCCGGCCGGGGTCACGATCTCCTGGCCAATGGCTGTGATCCGGTAGCGCATCATCAAGGCGGCGGGCGTCCGCTCGGTTTCGCTCTGGACCTCGTGCTTGCTGGTCAGCAAAAAGAGCGTGGTCGGAGTCTCCCATTGGGTTCCAACGGCAATGGGTCCGCGCAAGACATAGCGCTGGGGGGTATCCGTTCGGACCTCGGTGTCCGGCGGGACCCGGTGAGCGATCCTAAAAACGCCGGTCGCGTCGCTACCCAGCCAGTAATCAAGGCCTTGTTCGGTTCGCCGATTCCGGACGGTGACGCCCGCGATGACACTGGTCCCGCGATTTTCGATTCGGCGCTCGCTTAGTTTGGCCGTGGAATCACCATCGGTTTGGGTCTGAACCCGATAGGCCCATTGGTGCCCTTCAGCCAACGGGAAGTAGGCTTCAAATGGAGATTTTTGCCCGCAACCACTGAGTGTCGCCGACGTCGCGAGGAGCACCCAGAGGCCAACCATTCGGCCGGCCCTCATTTTTCGGGAAGTTGCGCGGCCGGTAAATCCCGAATGCGGATCTGCGCCTTATCGGACGAGCGCGCCAGGCCCAGAATGCCGCGCTGTGCTGACTTTGCGGGTTCAACAGTCCCGAGTTGGCGGGTCCCGCCCCGCCCCTTACGCATTCCGTCCTCGACCTCCGTGTGGAGCGCCTTGTCGTAATCGACCCGATAGGCGCGCGGGGCCACGACCGGCTGCGAGTCGGTTAATTCGTTGACCCAAAGATAGACCGCACCCGGCCCCTTCGCGCTGGGCTCTTCGATCATGGCGCCAATTAGAATGAATTGCGCAGGCAAAGGCGAGTGGCTGGGCGTCCCAACCAGCTGCTGAGTCACCTCAAACCCAACGAAGTAAAAAAGCGTGACCGCCGCGACCATCACACCCTTGAGCCAACGCGGCCACTCGGACCAAATCAAGGCCAACAAAAGCAACAGTGCGAGTACGGCCATCGCGATCGTCAAGGCAAGCGTCATCGCTTAGAACTCCTGAGCCAGCTTGGCCGGCAGTGTATTGAGCGCGGTGACACCACCATTGCTTAAAACCGTGAAGCGAACCAGGGTGAACTCTTCGCCTGGCTTCTGCAGGGTGTGCTGGCCATTAAAAACCACTTCCGCTTTGGGATTGATCTTCACCACCGAAAGCGTAGTCGGCACGGGCCCGCCCTTACCCAATGAGGTCTCGTCCGAGGACCGATCCCCCGGGTAATAAAACGCGTTAACGACATACTCGCCCGGGATGATGCCGCGAATCGTCACGACCTCCTGATTCAGTGGATTGATGATTCGTTTACCGTCAATCTCAACCACGTCGTTCGCAAGACCGCGGTCATCGCGTTCGAGGTGCATCAGACCCGCCTCGCGACGCCGGAACCAGACCACTTCACCGGCCGGGTCACGAACCCATGTATCGATGTCATTGGGGTCGCCATCAGGCCAACTCAGGGTCAGAATGAATTCTGCCTTAGCCGGAACATCCCCGGCCTTGAGGCTCTTGGGGTTCATCGAAAGAAGCGCGACGATAAAGCAAAAAACGAACGCAATGAGCAGGTTGAACAACATGTCATAGAAGGGATCGACCTCTGCCTCCCGAGCAAACCGGCCACGGCGAAGGCGACTCATGACTGGAGCTTCATGTCGGGCGCTGGGACTCGAGCACAAGTCCGATGCGCTGAATGTCAGTGACCAAACTGTCCGCATACCGATCAAGGCGGGTTAGTTGCACCCCCAGCAGGATGTTTGCGACCAACCCCACCATGGTCGTCAACAAGGCGACACCCAATCCAGATGTCAGGCTGCGTAATAGTTC
>CAIPGD010000228.1 GCA_903864485.1 uncultured bacterium
GGATCAATGCCGCGATGCGCGTCGCGGTCACCGGTACGCCCGTGGAAAATCGGCTCGATGAGCTGTGGACCCTGATGCATCTGCTCAACCCGGGCCTGCTCGGCCCGCGTGATCGTTTTTCCGCGCGGTTCGCCGTGCCGATCGAACGTGATCGGGATCCTCGTGCTGCGCAGCGTTTGCGCCGCCTCGTGCGTCCTTTTCTGCTGCGCCGAACCAAGTCCGAAGTGTTGAGTGACCTCCCCGAACGCACCGAAATCGCGCTTCGAATTGAACCCTCTCCCGATGAAGTGGCGTTCCATACCGCTCTGCGCGCCGAAGCACTCGAGGCGGTTAGCGAGATGGCCGGGCGCGGGGGGGATGCGCGCTTTCATGTGCTCGCGCAAATATCTCGCTTGCGCCGCGCCGCAAGCGATCCAAGGCTGGCCGTGGAAGGTGCCGTGGGCGGGGCAAAACTCGACGCGTTGATTGAACTGATCGATGAACTGATTGCGAACCGCCATAAGGCGCTGGTCTTTAGTCAATTCACCGGTTTTTTAGATCTCGCCGAGGAACGCCTCAAAGCGCTCGGCGTTCGATTTCATAGACTCGATGGATCGACCCCGGCGGCGGCGCGCGCGACTCGAGTCGCAGCATTTCAGGCGGGTGAGGGCGACGTCTTTTTGATCAGTCTCAAAGCCGGCGGATCAGGCCTGAACTTGACCGCTGCCGATTACGTCATCCTGTGCGATCCGTGGTGGAACCCCGCAGTAGAAGCCCAGGCGGCCGGGCGCGCACACCGCATTGGTCAGAACCGCCCGGTGACCGTGTACCGCCTGCTCACCGCGGGGACCATTGAAGAACGCATCATCGCCATGCATGAGACCAAGCGGGCGATTGCCGACGCATTGCTCGAGCGCACCGAAGAGGGGGACGGCGTGAGTGGTGAGGAAGGCCGCGATGGCGTTATCGCTGGTGCGCTCGATGTCGACGAGTTGATTGAGTTGATGCGTGGCTAAGTGTTCAGATCCGGCGCCTCTATCGCCTCTGTTGCCTCTAATGCCTGCTCAACCAACGCAGCCGGGAGTTGCTTGGTCGGTTTGACACCCAGCTCGCGCAACATTTCGGCTTGGCGAATCACATTGCCCCGGTTGGTTGCGAGCTTGCTGCGCGCGGAACTCCAGCTCTCATGCGCTTGCTGGATGCGTTCGCCGACCCGGTCAAGATCCGCAACAAAGCCGGCCAGACGGTCGTACAGTTCGGCGCCACGCCGCGCGATATCCTGCGCGTTGCGATTTTGTGCTTCGGTGCGCCAGAGGTGCGCCACCGTGCGCACGACGAACATCAGGGTGGAGGGGCTCACGAGCAGGACATTACGGCTCCAGGCCTCGTTAAACAGGTCGCCGTCCTGCGTAATGGCGGTCATGAACGCGGGTTCGATCGGTACGAACATCAAAACGCAGTCGAGCGACTGCAGCCCGTACAACGCAGGGTAATCGCGCTCGCCTAATCCCCGCAGATGGGTGCGCATCGAATCAAGATGGCGCTTTAGATGCCGCGTCCGTGCCTCTTCATCGGCGGCTGCGACCCAATCGTCATACGCGTTAAGAGAAACCTTGGCATCGACCACCAGGCAGCGATCGCCGGGCAGATGGATGACCACGTCCGGCTGGGCGCGCGTGCCGTCCTCGCGCACACGACTATCCTGAACTATATAACCATGCCCCCGCTGCAGACCCGCAGATTCGAGGACCCGTTCCAGAATCAGTTCACCCCAGTTACCTTGGGCCTTGTTGTCGCCTTTGAGTGCGCGGGTCAGATTTTGCGCCTCGGTGCTCAAGGTGCGGTTCAGGTCCATGAGTTGACGGACTTGCTCGGCCAGGGCTCCGCGGTCGCGGGTTTCTTTCACATAAACGTCTTCGACCTTCGCCTGAAATTCAACGATGCGAGTGCGCAGTGGGTCGAGAAGCTGACCCAGGCTGGTCTGGTTTTGCTCGGTGAAGCGCTGGCTCTTTTCCTCCAGAATCTCGGTGGCGAGGGTGCGGAACTGATGCGTCAGTGACTCGCGAGCCTCCAGCAGCAAGTCGATTTTTTCTTGCGAAGAGGCGCGCTCAGCGTCGATCCGTTCGGCCAGTTGCGCGCGTTCGTCTTGCGTCTGATCAAGACGCTCACGCAGGCGCTCAATTTCTTGTTCAAGCACCGGCACCCGCTGGGCACGTTCGCTGACACCGGCCAGTGCGGCCGAAGACTTGAGTTGCGCTTCAGCGCGGCCCTGCTCGGTCGCGGTTTGAATGGCGGCCTGCAAGCGGGACCACACCCAAGCTGCCCCAGTGCCCGCCCCCACGAGGGTGGCGAACAGGGCAATCAACAGAGTCGATAGGAGGCCAGGGGATTCCATCGCCCTCCACGATACCCGCGTTTAGATCGCCAGGTATTGTTGCCGGAGTTCCGCGTTGTCGATCACCTCTTTGGCAGTGCCATCGAAGACAATCTCGCCCATATCCAGGATCAGCGCGCGATCGGAAAGATGCAAGGCAGCGATCGCGTTTTGCTCGACGATGATCGTTGTAAAACCAAGCCCTTTGACCTCTTCAAGAATCTTTTCGATCTCACGAACGATCACCGGAGCAAGGCCCTCGTAGGGTTCATCCAGCAGCAGGAGTTTGACATCGCGGGCAAGCGCTCGGGCCACTGCAAGCATTTGTTGTTCGCCGCCCGACATCGTCACCGCTTCTTGTTTACGGCGCTCGGCCAGCCGCGGGAAGTGGTCGTACAGGCGCTCGATCGACCAGCCAATGGGCTCTTCGATCTGGGCAAGTTGCAGGTTTTCTTCAACCGTCAGGCTGGGGATGATCCGGCGGTCCTCGGGCACCAGCCCCACGCCCAAGCGCGAAGCCTGATAGGCGCTCATGGTGTGCAGGGGTTGACCATCAAGCCAGATTTCGCCTTTCTGGAGGTGGGGAGCATCCAGACGCGCGATCGAGCGCATCGTCGAGGTCTTACCGGCGCCGTTACGGCCCAGCAGGGCGACGATTTCGCCTTCCTTGATGTCGAAACTGACGCCTTGCACTACATAACTTTCACCGTAATACGAGTGAATGTCGCGGCACGAAAAGTAGGCGGACGGCGCGGTTCCGCTGGTCTTGGGTGCGTTGCTCACAGGTGGGCTCCCCCGAGATAGGCTTCCTGGACGCGCGGGTCGCCTTTGATGTCATTGGGCGATCCTTCAGCGATCACCGTTCCCTGGGCCATGACGCTGATCTTTTCAGCCAGCGAAAAAACCACATGCATATCGTGTTCGATGATGATTTTGGTGACCTTGCCACTCCCGATCCGCTGGAGCAGATCGATGGTGTTGTTGGTGTCGGCGCGCGACATGCCGGCCGTGGGCTCATCGAGCAAAAGGAGCTTGGGCTCTTGCGTCAGACACATCGCGAGCTCCAAACGGCGCTTGTCACCGCGCGAGAGACTATTGGCGATGATGTGCCGCTTGCTGGCGAGGCCGACGTCGTCAAGCATGTGTTCGGCACGATCTTGCACCTCGGCCTGCTGATCAGTGCGCGACCAGGCATTGGCCTTGAACGAGCCGTCACGGTGGGCCAGGGTCGGGATCAGGACGTTGTCGAGGAGGCTCAGCTCGCCAAAGATTTCGGGCGTCTGGAATACCCGAACCACACCGGTCTGATTGATTTCGTGGGGCTTCAAACCAATCAGCGATGTCCCATTAAAGGTGACGGTTCCGGTATCCGGAATCAGGCGACCGACAAAGCAATTGAGGAGCGTGGATTTCCCCGCGCCATTGGGCCCGATGATGGCGTGAACGCTGCCCGCCTCAACGCGCAGGTTGACATCGTTGAGCGCACGCAGACCACCAAAACTCTTATGCAGGCCAGAAACTTCAAGCATCGACATGGTGAAATCTCCTCAGACCTGAGCGGGGGAAAACCGCATCCGGAGTCGCCGAACGCCTTCCATTACCCCACCTGGCAAGAAGACGATCAGGACCAGGAACATCACCCCGAGCGTGAGTTCCCAGCCTTCACCCACAAACAGGCCAACCACACTCACGACCACTTTTTCGAGCCCATCGGGCAGGAAGCTGAAGAAGTTGTGCAGGATCTGATGGTTGAAGGCTGAAAAAATGTTCTCAAGGTACTTGATGATTCCAGCTCCCATCACGGGTCCGAGTAGCGTTCCCGCGCCCCCCAGGATCGTCATCAGAACCACCTCACCCGAGGCCGTCCACTGCATCCGGTCGGCCCCGGCGAGGGGGTCGGTCACGGCGAGCAGCGCCCCGGCCAGGCCGGCGTAGCAACCCGAAATCACGAATGCCGTGAGCGCATACGAACGGGTGTTGACGCCGGTGTATTTGAGCCGGTTCTGATTGGATTTGACGGCTTTCAGCATCAGCCCGAACGGCGAGCGAGTGATCCGCATGGCGATATAAAAGCTCAGGATCAGTAGGACCGCGCAGAAATAAAACCCTGACCAGCCGATCAGACTCATTCCAAACAGATCGGTCGAAGGGATACCCTGGCCAACGGTGATGCCCGCCATCCGATCAAGAATCCGTGGATCATTGCGCGCGAGTTGAAGGCCCGTTTCGCCGTTGGTGATCGGCGTCAGGACCGAGTAGGCCAGGTTGTACGACATCTGGGCAAAGGCGAGCGTCAGGATCGAAAAATAGATCCCCGAGCGCCGAAGGCTGACGTAACCAATCAACAGGGCAAACACGGCGGATACCAGCACGCTGAGAATCACTGCCGGCAAGACGTTCATCGTCAGTAGCTTGAAGCTCCAGACTGCGGTGTACGAACCCACCCCCAGAAAAGCCGCGTGGCCGAACGACAGGTATCCGGTGAGGCCGAACAAAATGTTGTAACCAATAGCGAAAATGCCAAAGATCACAAATTTTTGAAGTAGATCCGGATAACCAGCTCCCAGGGGCGCCAGCACGATTGGGCCCGCAAGCACGGCGATTGTGAAGCCGATGAGCAGCAGGCGATCTTCTTTCGATGATACGGGCATCATGTTCAGTCCTCCATCACGCCTTTGCGGCCCATAAGCCCACGTGGCCGGGTCAGCAAGATCACCACGGCGACGAGATAAATGATGATCTGATCGATGCCCGGGATCAGTTGCTTGACCTCATTGAGCGAGGCCAGCGACTGCAGGATGCCGAGCATGAAACCGGCTAGCACAGCGCCGGGTAACGAGCCCATGCCGCCCACCACGACGACCACGAACGACAGGACCAGAAAGTCCATGCCCATCCGGTAGTCCGGCGTCACGATCGGTGTGTACATCGCCCCTGCAACCCCGGCAACGATGACCGCGATCCCGAAGACAATCGTAAAACGGCGTTCGATGTGAATCCCGAGAAGGCCTACCGTCTCGCGGTCGCGCATTCCCGCGCGCACCACCATCCCGAAAGTGGTGAATTGCAAAAAGGCAAATACCAGACCGATCACGACCAGTGAAAAGACGAAGTAAATCAGCCGCCACCAGGGGTAGGAAATCGAATCGCCCAGCCCAAACCACGCGCCGATGTTGGCACTACCCGAGAACAAGGCTGGCGCGGGCGACGGAATCGGGTTGGCACCAAAGAACGCCTTGATGACTTCTTGAAGAACGATCGCGAGGCCGAACGTGACCAGAATCTGATCTGCGTGGGTGCGGTGATAGAAGTGGCGGATCAGGCCGCGTTCCATGACGACTCCCAGCAATAGCATCATCGGGATCGCGAGCAGGATCGACAGTGGGACAGCGTAATTAATCAGTTGCAGGCCGGTGTCGCCAAACCAGATTTGCAGATAAGGCACATCGGTGTAACTGTCGAAGAAAGTGACGCTGGTGTCCTTTACTTGCTTCGAAATCTTCAGCAGCATTTGCATCGACACCGCACAGAAGGCGCCCAGCATGAAGAGCGCTCCATGGGTGAAGTTCACCACGCCCAGGGTCCCAAAAATCAAGGTCAACCCCAGGGCAATCAGCGCGTAGGCACCGCCTTTGTCGAGGCCGTTGAGCAGTTGTAGAACGATCGCGTCCATAGGCTATTCAGAGCTTAAAAAAACGGAACCCCGGTCCAGCTATCACACTGGGCCGGGGGGGCGGGAGCCGACGGCAGGTTCCGGCGAACCCGCGATGTACTGGTACCGCTCGCGGTTTAAATCCCGTCAGACCTTGTAAGGCCCGAGGTTTCCACCAAACATCTTCGGATCGTAGTCAACGTCCTTACGAGCCACCACTTGCACGATGTCCATCAGATCGTACTTATTGCTAGGCTTTTGCTTGCCGCGCACGACGAGGATGTCTTTCATACACTGATGGTCTTCAGCACGGTACTCGGTTGGCCCGTTGCCCATGCCGTCGAACTTAAAGCCTTCAAGCGTCTTGATGACTTGTTCGGGGTTAAAGGTGCCAGCCATTTCGACCGCGTTCGCATACAGCAGAGTCTGGACGTAGGCAGTGTGTGCAGCCTGCGACGGGGGCATTTTGTAGACTGCAGCAAAGGACTTCACGAAGTTTTGTGAGGCTGCGTCAGGCAGCTGCCAGTCCCAGTTGGCGGTTCCGAAAATGCCCTTGATTGCGTCCCCGGCGCCTTGCGCCATCAACTCGGAGAACAGCGGCACGACGACTTCGAATCGTTTGCCGTTGACTTGCTTGTCGCGCAATCCGAACTGAACGGCTTGCGTGAGCGAGTTGATCATGTCCTTGCCGTAGTGGTTCAGGATCAGGACGTCTGCACCCGAGTTCAGCACCGGGGTGATGTACTGCGAAAAGTCGGCGGCGCCCAGCGGGGTGCGCACGGCATTCGCGGTTTTCCAGCCGACGGCTTCGGTCGATGCCTTCATCGACTCTTCCTGGGTCCAGCCCCAGGTGTAGTCGGCGGTCAGGTGATAGGCGCGGCGCTCTTTGCCGTATTCCTTCGCCAGGATCGGCCCGAGCGCCCTGCCGGACATGTAGGCGTTGAAGAAGTGGCGGAAGCCATAGCGCTTCTTGTCCTTGCCAGTGGTGTCATTCGAGTGGGTCAGGGCGCACATGTAAATCACGCCCATTTCCTGCGCGAGTGACTGCACGGCAATTGCTTCGGCTGAAGATGAGCCACCGGTGTACATCACGACGCCGTCTTTTTCGATCATGCGCTTGGCAAGCGCGCGCGCCGCGTCAGCCTTAGTCTGGGTGTCGCCGGTCACGTACTCGACTTTCTTGCCGAGGATGCCGTTCCCTTTGAGCGCGAGCGGCTTCATCGTCTTGAGCATGCCGCCGTCACCTTCGCCGTTGATGTGCTTGACGGCGAGTTCGTAGGCGCGCAGTTCATCAGCGCCCTCGTCTGCGTAGGGTCCGGTCTGTGGTACGGTAAATCCAAACTTGACCGTGGCACTCTTGCCCGGATCATTTCGGAAGTCGTCAGCCCACGCGTTCTTCACGTAGAAGGAAGGGGCAACAGCCGAGGCACTGAAGCCGGCCACCGATTTAAGGACTTTGCGGCGTGAGTCGTTTTGCATAATGTCTCCGTCCAGACTTGGGGTCGAGTTGGCGTGAATAAAGTCAACAGCCGGTGAGTCTCTACGGAACACACAATGATTACAATCTTTTGGATATCGGGATTACCCTAAGTGGGCTTGTTTTTTGACTGTTTAACTGTCGTGGGGTTGAGATGATGCTGGCGGAAGCGACGACTCACGGCCCGCTGGCGCTGCAGCGCCCGGTCGACCCTGGCCGCCAATTACAGGTTGCGGCGGCCCTGCAGTCGGCATTGCCAGCGCACTGCGTTCTTTGGCGGGATGAAGACACTCGGCCCTATGAGTGCGACGGGCTCTCGATGTACCGGCAGCTACCCATGGTGGTCGTCCTGCCCGAGACAGAAGCGCACGTGATTAAGGTTCTGAAGATCTGTCGCGATCTGGCGGTACCGGTCGTCGCACGGGGCGCCGGAACCGGACTTTCGGGTGGAGCCATGCCCCATGCCGAGGGCGTGTTGCTGGGGATGGCCAAGTTCAACCGGATCACTCAGGTCGACCCTCTGGCTCGAACAGCTACGGTACAGCCCGGGGTGCGGAACCTCGCCATCAGTGAGGCTGCGGCCCCGTTCGGACTTTATTACGCGCCCGATCCTTCTTCGCAGATTGCCTGCAGCATCGGCGGCAACATTGCCGAGAACTCGGGCGGTGTGCATTGTTTAAAGTATGGTTTGACGGTTCATAACGTGCTCCGGGCCCGTGTCGTCACGATCGATGGGGAGGTCATTGAACTTGGCGGACTGGCCCCCGACGCCCCAGGGCTCGATTTGCTCGCGCTCTATATCGGTTCTGAGGGAATGCTGGGCGTGTTAACCGAAGCGACCGTCCGGCTAGTGCCCAAGCCCAAGCTGGCGCGGGTCATCATGGCGTCATTCGCCACGGTCGAGGCCGCCGGCGATGCCGTGAATGCCGTGATCTCCGCTGGCATCATTCCCGCAGGGCTCGAGATGATTGACCGCAAAGGCGTTGCGATGGTCGAGCCCTTTGCGAAAGCCGGTTACGACCTCGACGCAGCCGCCATCCTCCTCTGCGAATCCGATGGCACCCCCGAAGAAGTCGCCGAAGAAATCGCCCACATGCAGCAGGTTTTTGAGCAGGCCGGTGCAACGCGTTTGGCGGTGTCGCGCGATGAGTCCGAGCGCTTAAGGTTTTGGGCTGGCCGAAAGAACGCTTTTCCCGCTGCCGGCCGTGTTTCGCCGGATTATTACTGTATGGACGGGACTATCCCACGCAAGCGCCTGGGAGAGGTTCTCAATGCGATCGCGGCCATGGAAGAGCGTTATCAGTTGCGTTGCGCCAACGTGTTTCATGCGGGGGACGGCAACCTGCATCCACTGATCTTGTTTGATGCCAACGATCGGGACGAGTTGGCTCGTGCGGATGCCTTTGGGGTCGAGATTCTGGAGTTGTGTGTCTCCGTTGGCGGCACAGTCACCGGCGAACACGGTGTCGGGATCGAGAAGATTAACCAGATGTGCTCACAGTTCTCCCGCGAAGAACTGGATTACTTTCTGGCCGTAAAAAAAGCGTTCGACCCGCAGGCTCTGCTCAACCCAGAAAAGCTGATTCCGACCTTGCATCGGTGTGCTGAGTACGGGCGCATGCGTGTGCATGGCGGTCAGTTGCCATTCGCTGACTTGCCCCGGTTCTGAGATGTCCGAGACCGTTTTGAATCGTCTGCGCGAGCAGATTTTGGCCGCTGGCGCGAGCGGCACCACATTGACCCCGGTAGGCGGTGGAACGAAAGCTTTCTACGGCAATCGTGGAATGGAGCCCTCGCCCTTTAAGCCCCAGCCCCTCTCGACTCATGAACTGACGGGTATCGTGGCTTACGAGCCCAGCGAATTGGTGGTGGTGGCCCGCGCCGGCACGCGCCTTTCGGAACTCGAGGCGGCCCTGGCCGAACGCGGGCAGATGCTCGGTTTTGAGCCACCGCACTTTGGCCCTGGCGCCACCATTGGCGGGTGCGTGGCGGCCGGTCTCTCGGGCCCGCGCCGGATGGCCGCGGGTGCCGTGCGCGATTTCGTTCTGGGTGTGCGCCTCCTTGATTCGAACGGATTGACGCTTTCGTTTGGCGGACAGGTCATGAAGAATGTCGCCGGCTACGATGTGGCGCGATTGATGGCAGGCTCCCTTGGGACCTTGGGTCTGTTGACCGAGATTTCTCTCAAGGTTTTGCCTTGCCCTGCGGCTGAATCGACGCTTCATTTGCCAATGACGCAGGCGGAGGCTTTACTGGCATTTGATCGCTGGTCGAGCCAACCCTTGCCAATTTCTGCAATGACCTGGTTGGATGATGTTGCATCGATCCGTTTTTCGGGCGCTCGCGCTGCGGTCCAGACCGCTCTGCAAGAGCTTGCTCGGGGCCAGGCGGCTGAAAACCCCCAATTGGCTCAGGCGTTTTGGACTTCGTTACGCGAACAGTCTCATCCGTTCTTTCAAGGTCCGACAGCGTCCGCGAAGACACTCTGGCGTCTGGCCTTACCCGCCCGCGTGGCGCCGATGCAGATTCCCGGAGCCGCATCGACCCTGATCGAGTGGAGTGGCGCCCAGCGCTGGGTCTACAGCGCTGCAGACCCTTCGGAGGTTCGATCGATCGTGGCAGGCGCTGGCGGGCATGCGACCAGGTTTCGCTCGCCGGGGGCGTCAGCCGATGACGTATTTACTGCGCTCGCACCCGCGCTGCTGAAGATCCATCGCAACCTTAAGAACGCCTTCGATCCGCAAGGTCTATTCAACCCCGGACGCCTTCACCCTCAGGCTTGAATGCATGGAAACTCACCTCGCTGAATGGTTGCAGGGCACGCGGGATGGCGACGAAGCCGAAGCGATTTTGCGCCGCTGCGTGCATTGCGGTTTTTGTACTGCGACCTGTCCAACATACCAACTGCTGGGCGATGAACTCGACGGGCCGCGTGGCCGAATTTATTTGATCAAACAGGTTGTCGAAGGGGTCAAACCGACGGCCGCGACCCAATTACATCTCGACCGCTGCCTGACCTGTCGCAACTGCGAAACGACTTGTCCTTCAGGCGTCGAATATGGGCGGCTGATTGATATTGGGCGGCGCCTCGTCGATCAGCAGGTCGAGCGACCTGCAGCGCAGCGCGCTGTGCGCGGATTGCTGCAAGAAACATTGACTCGACGCTGGGTGTTTGATCCGGCGATGCGGGTCGGACAAGCCGTCCGCGAAGTGTTGCCTGCAGCCCTTAAGGCGAAGGTTCCTGCGCGTCGTAGCCCGGGCGTCTGGCCCACTGAGGTGGCGGGTGAAGCAAAGGCTCAGCGACGTGTTTTTCTGATCAACGGATGCGTACAGCCCGCGATGATGCCCTCGATCGATGCCGCGACGGCGCGTGTCCTGGCCGCCATTGGTGTAAATGTTTCTTACGCTCAGGAGTCAGGATGTTGCGGTGCAATTCGCCATCATCTTGATGATCAGAATGGCGCGCTAGAGGACGCGCGGCGCAATGTCGACGCGTGGTTCCCGGCCCTCGAAGCCCAAGCCGTGGAAGCGATTGTGGTCAACGCCTCGGGGTGCGGTGCCGTGGTCAAAGAGTATGGCCATTGGCTGGCCGATGATGTGGCCTATGCGGATCGCGCCCAGCGAGTTTCTGCCGCGGTACGAGATCTGGGAGAGTTTCTGGCGACCGAGGTTGATCGCCTGGGCGATCTCATTGGATCAAGCCACTCGGGCAAACCGACCCAAGGCCCCAAAGACGCTCCGTCTCAGCGGATCGCTTTTCATCCGCCCTGCACCTTGCAGCATGGCCAAAAATTGGGTGGTGTAGTCGAAGCGCTATTAGACCGATTGATGGATCGGCTAGCTGCGGTTGCGGCTGGGGCCGATTCAAAAAAAGCGCCGGTCGCCAAGCGCGTGGCCTTTTCCGAGTCGCACCTGTGCTGCGGTTCGGCCGGGACCTACTCGGTGCTTCAGCCTGAAATTTCGGCCCAGCTACGCGACCGTAAACTGGCCAACATCGATGTCAGCCAGCCCGATCTAATCCTGTCGGCCAATATCGGTTGCATCACCCATTTGCAAAATGGGACCGTGACGCCGGTCCGGCATTGGGTCGAGTGGCTGGATGGCCTTATTCAATCGCCTTGACCATGTCCTCGACGACTTTCTTGGCATCGCCAAAGACCATCATGGTCCGGTCCAGATAAAACAACTCGTTATCAAGTCCTGCATAGCCTGAGGCCATCGATCGTTTATTGACAATGATCGTCCGGGCCTTGTAGGCCTCAAGAATTGGCATTCCGGCGATCGCGCTTTGCGGGTCGGTCTTGGCCGCGGGGTTAACCACGTCATTCGCACCCAACACCAGAACGACATCGGTCTGACCAAACTCCGGGTTGATGTCTTCCATCTCCACCACCTGCTCGTAGGGCACTTCGGCCTCGGCCAGCAGAACATTCATGTGGCCTGGCATCCGCCCTGCGACGGGATGAATCGCGTAGCGCACGTTGACGCCGCGATGGGTGAGTTTTTCAGCCAATTCCTTGAGGGCATGCTGGGCCCGGGCAACCGCCAGGCCATAACCCGGCACGATGATCACGCTCTCTGCATTGCCCAGCAGGAACGCGGCGTCGTCCGGTGAGCCGCTGCGGACATTGCGCTGGACGCCACCCGCCCCAGCGGCCGCTGGGTTCGTGGCCTCGCCGCCAAAGCCGCCGAGGATGACGTTGAAAAACGAGCGGTTCATCGCCTTGCACATGATGTAACTCAGGATGGCACCCGAACTACCCACGAGCGAACCCGCGACAATCAACATCGCGTTGTTGAGTGAGAATCCGATGCCGGCAGCGGCCCATCCCGAATAACTATTGAGCATCGAGACGACCACGGGCATATCCGCTCCGCCAATCGGAATAATGATCAAAACGCCAAGAATGAAAGCGATCAGCATCATGGCCAGGAATGGAACCCATGCAGGCTCAACGCCGGGTGCGAAGGCATAAACCAGCCCAAACCCGATCATTGCGATGGCCAGTACGAGATTGAGCACATGTTGTCCGGGGAACACCACCGGGGCGCCCTGGAACAGACGGAACTTGTACTTGCCTGACAACTTGCCGAAGGCGATGACCGAGCCCGAGAAAGTGATCGCACCGATGGCCGTTCCAAGGAACAGTTCGATCCGGTTGCCCAATGGAATCGCATCGCCACCGAGCTTGACGATCCCTAAAGCCCGAGGCTCCGAGACGGCCGCGACGGCAATACAGACGGCTGCCAGACCGATCAGTGAATGCATAAGAGCAACCAGCTCCGGCATCTTCGTCATTTCGACGCGATGGGCAGCGACCGCTCCAATGCCACCACCGACGATCAAGCCGCCAAACAGCAGGGCAAGGCCATTGGGAAGGTGGGCTGCCGCCTCGGGCGTGCTTGTCAGCTGGGTGATGGCCGCGAGGGTCGTGACGATTGCGATCGCCATCCCGGCCATGCCGAAGGCGTTGCCGCGGCGGGCAGTGGTCGGGTGAGAGAGTCCCTTAAGTGCCTGAATCAGACAGACCGAGGCCACCAGATACAAAAGCGCGACGAGATTGGCGTTCATGCTGCTTCTCCACCCTTGGCTACCTTGGCTGCCTTGGGTTCCTTGCGCCGGAACATTTCCAGCATGCGCCGTGTGACCAGAAATCCCCCAAAAACATTCACCGCGGCGAGCGCGACCGCCAAGGTGCCCATGGTCTGGCCCACAGGACCTTCGGTGAGGGCGGCCGCCAGCATGGCACCCACGATGACGATCGCCGAGATGGCATTGGTGACCGCCATCAACGGTGTGTGCAGGGCGGGGGTAACGTTCCAGACCACGTGATAGCCGACGTAAATCGCCAACACAAAAATGATCAGATTGGTCACGCCGGGGCTGAGCGCATCCATGGGTTTTCTCCGGGGTACTTAAGGGGTTGCGCGCGATAAAAGGGGATCAGGGGGATCAGGCGCGCAAGACCTGACCGTCACGGCACATCAGTACCGCGCGGACAATTTCATCCTCGGTATCGACGTGCAGGTTGCCCTGCGCATCAATCACGAGCTTAAGGAAGTCGAGCACGTTGCGCGCGTACAGCGCGCTGGCATCTGCGGCGAGCATGGCGGGCAAATTGGTTTCGCCAACGATGACGATGCCATGGCGAACCACGGTGCGGTCAGCCGCAGACGATTCACAGTTGCCGCAGACACCGTCGGCCCCTCGGCCCGCCGCCATATCCACGATGACGGCCCCTGCCCGCATGGCAGAGACCATCGCATCGGTGACCAGCAGCGGCGCCGCGCGACCTGGGATCAGCGCGGTGGTGATCACGACATCGGCCAGCGCAACC
>CAIPGD010000229.1 GCA_903864485.1 uncultured bacterium
ACGGCTCTGACGCGCTGTCGGCGGCAGATATGGGGCGGGTAATGGCCATCCTGAAACCTCGTCTTGCAGGTCGAACCGATGTCTCTAAGGCATCTGGGCTAGTCAAAGTCCGTCTGGCGGCAGTCAAATAGGCTGCTTCCAGCAGGCGGCAAGCAGACGGCGAGCCGGCGCTGTGACCTGCGGCGGCTCTAACGCGCTGTGATCCCGCAATCATTCATCCAGGAATTGTTGGCCCGCGTTGACATCGTCGACGTGGTCGGTCGCCACGTGAAGTTGCGCAAGGGCGGCGCCAACTGGATGGGCCTGTGTCCCTTCCATGGTGAAAAATCACCTTCTTTTTCTGTCAGTCCAATCAAACAGTTCTACCACTGCTTTGGTTGCGGCCAGCATGGGACCGCCATTGATTTTTTGATGGCGTTTTCAGGCTACGGTTTCGTCGACGCGGTGAAGGATCTCGCTCAAGACCTTGGGCTTAACGTGCCCAGCGAACAGGGTGACAGGGACCCCAAAGCCGCGGCCGCAAGGGCGCGCGCGCCCGACCTTATCGAGACGGTTGAGCGGGCGGCGAAATTTTACGGGCATCGACTGCGCGACGCACAGCACGCAATTGAGTATCTCAAGCGCAGGGGGCTTTCCGGGCAAACCGCAGCGCGGTTTCGAATCGGCTACGCCCCGCCGGGTTGGCAAGCTCTCGAAGCGGCATTTGAGAATTATGGTGACTCAAGCCTGGTTGAGTCAGGGCTGGTGATCGCGCCGGAAGCGGCGCCAGATACCTCACCGAGTGCGTTGTCAGCTTCAGCGTCAGAAGCGGCTTCAGAAGCTGCTGCAGAAGCGGCTCCAGATACTCGGTTCGTTCGGCGCAGGCGGTACGACCGGTTTCGGGATCGGATCATGTTTCCGATTCGAAACGCCCGTGGGCATGTCATTGGCTTTGGCGGTCGTGTGATCGATCAGGGGGAGCCCAAGTACCTGAATAGTCCGGAGACGCCGCTTTTTAGCAAGGGTCGAGAGCTCTACGGGCTCTACGAAGCCCGCGACGCCTTGCGCCAGCTGAACGCAGCTGTCGTGGTGGAGGGCTACATGGATGTGGTCATGCTGGCTCAGCATGGGGTCGAAAACGCAGTGGCGACCCTTGGTACGGCGACGACGCCCGATCATGTGAGGGTGTTGTCCCGTCTGGTTGACCGAATCACGTTCGCATTTGATGGCGACCGGGCTGGTCGGAAAGCCGCCTGGCGAGCCCTCGAGGCCAGTCTTCCGCATGCAACCGACACTCGCCGGATCGAATTTTTGTTTTTGCCAACCACGCACGATCCCGATAGCTTCGTGCGCGAAAAGGGGTCCGAGGGGTGGGCCGCAGCGCTGGCCGAGGCAATGCCGCTATCGGAGTTCTTGCTGCGCGAACTGTCTTCGCGCGTTAATTTAAGTCAACCTGAGGGGCGCGCGCAGCTTCAGTCGCAGTCACGCGAGTACATCATGGCGCTCCCAGCGGCTGCGCTACGTCAACAGTTAATTCGCCGGGTGGCCGACAGTGTTCAGGTCGGAGCGGAGGATCTCGAGCGCTTTTATGGGATCAGTGGCCCAAGTGGGCCTCGGTCAAGGCCGCCCTTGCGCCGACTCTCGCCGCAGCGCGCAACGGCGGTGCCAGCGATCGAGCGCATTTTTGGGTTGGCGGGGCGACATCCTTCGCTTGCATTCGAGATTCCGCTGGATCCAAGCGACCGCGCGCCGACGATTGACCCCGGAGTCCGCTGGGCGCACGCGGGGATCGAAGCCGATTCGGCGTGTCTTACGCCAGCGGAACTGCCGGCCGAGGTGCAATCCTGGTTGCGACGGCTGCGGACTTTGCCCGAGGGGGCATCGCTGGCGTCGGTGCTTGCGTTGTTGAATGACTCTCCCGAACTGTTGGCCCGCCTGAGTGCCCACGAAGCATCGCCGTGGGCGGGCCTGTCGCTTGACGAGGCCCGACCTGAGTTTCATCGCGCGCTGGCCGAACTGGTCTTGGGGCGGCTGCAGGATGAGATTGCCCAGTTGGTCGAAGGTGGGCTGACGGGGCCGGGCGATAGCGCGCGTTATCAAGGCCTGCAACGTCGGATGCTCGCCCTCAAGGCGGCCTACGGGCGCGTTCGACGCTAGGATAGTGACGAAGGCAACGATGATCGCAGATTACCGATCAGCATCCACGTTATAATGTCAGGTTTCCCGCCGTGATCTTGCCGTTCTGGTAAGTTTTGCGGCCATGATTCGAACAGCCCATCCGGCGCTTTCCGACAGGAGCGAAATGAAGACTGCCTCGAAGAATTTGGCCGATCAGGCCAATCCTGCGTCCAGTGCGGCAAAACCCAAGCCCCCGGCTACCAACTCGGCTGCAAAACAGCTCGCGGGCGTGCCGAAGGAGGTGGCAGGTTCCAAAGTTGCCAAGGCGCCTGCGGCCAAGGCCGCGAAATCCCCTGCGACCCAACCAGCCGCTCCGGCTCCAAAGGCATCTAAGGTGACCAAATCCAAGGCATCGGCCGAGCCCACAGTGGCCGTGGTCGCCAATCAGGTGCCTGCGCCCAAGGTTGCCAAGGTTGCAAAAACGGCCACGGTCCCCAAGGGGATAGCTTCGGCTGACGCAACCACTGCGGCAACCCAGGCCAAGGCTGCGAAGGTCACTAAGACCGCACCGACAGCGACCAAAGGCGCCGTCAGGTCGACTCCAAGTGCGCCTGCCGTGAAGCTCGCGGGTGCGGAAACTACGCAGATTATTGCGCGTGCTGAGCAGGGGTCCAAGAAAGCCGCTGCGACGAAGCAGCCCGTTGCCAAGGCTGCAGTGGTTGAGGCTTCCGTTGTCAAGCTCAGCGCGGTCAAGCCCAGCCCGGTCAAGCCCAGTGCGGCCAAGTCCACCGCTACCAAGCCTGTCGTTGCAAACGCTGCCGGCAAAAAGGTTGGAGCTAAAACGGTTGAGTTGGTCGATGCATCTCAAGTTGAGCCAGCTAAAAAGCCTGGCCTGGCTGCCAAAGCCACTAAGGCGACTGGTGTGGTAAAGGCGACCGGGACCGCAAAGGCGAGTAAGCCGCCAAAGCCTTCTAAGCCTGCCCCTGCTGTTAAGGGCGGTAAGGGCGCTAAGGCTGCGGTTGCCAAGAAATCTGGCGATGATCCGGATTCCTCAGGTGACGATGATCTGGGGGGCGACGAAACCGCTTCAGGCGAAATTGGTGGATTCGAAGACGAAGCCGATAACGATTCCGTGACTGAGGAAATTGTTGAAGTCGTTGTCCCGAAAAAAGGTAAGAGCCGTAAGGCGAGCGAACGCGCGCTGATGAAGGAGGCGCTGGCGTTACCGGCAAGTACGCCGGAGGAGCAGGAAGCGCGTCGTAACAAGTTTAAGCAACTGATTCGCCTCGGCAAGGAGCGTGGGTTCCTGACCTACGCCGAGATCAACGATCATCTGCCGCAGGATTTGGTGGAAGCCGAACAGATCGATTCGATCATCGGCATCATCAACGACATGGGGATCGCGGTTTACGAGCAGGCGCCTGATGCCGAGACGCTGCTCATGAACGAGAACGTCCCGGTCGCCTCGAGTGATGATGATGCCGAGGAAGAAGCCGAGGCCGCGTTATCGACCGTCGACAGTGAATTTGGTCGTACGACGGATCCTGTTCGCATGTACATGCGCGAAATGGGCTCGGTTGAATTGCTGACTCGCGAAGGCGAGATCGAGATTGCCAAGCGGATCGAGGACGGCCTGCGTCAGATGGTTCTCGCCATTAGTGCATGTCCCACCACGATCGAAGAAGTCCTGAATTATTCCAGCAAGATTGACGCGGGTACCTTGCGGATCGACGAGGTGGTCGACGGCTTGGTTGACCCCAATGCCAAGGACGTGAGCTTCGCGCCACCACCTTCGCTAGAGGCCCTCGAAGAAGAGGAAGGCGACGCGGATGTCGATCCCGCTGCAGCCAATGGCAAGCAACTCGAGGAGATGAAAAAGGCTGCGGTCGAGAAGTTTGCCTTGATTGCCGAGGGCTTTAGCGCCATGCGCGCCGCCAATGAAAAGCAGGGCTACAAGAGCGCGGCTTATCTCAAAGCCCAGGCAGCGATCCAGGAAGCGCTGATGACGATTCGCTTCACGGCCAAGATCGTTGAAAAGCTTGCGGATACGCTGCGGACACAAGTCGAAGAAGTCCGGACATTTGAACGAGCGATTCTCAACATTAGCGTGGACAAGGTCGGGCTGCCGCGAGATCTGTTTATTCGTCGATTCCCTGGTAATGAAACCAACCTGCGCTGGAGTGAAAAGCTGGTCCTGGAAGTCACCGAACAGGGCGCCCCGTATGTGGGCATCTTGCGCCGGAATATCCCGGCGATTCAGGATCTGCAGCAGAAGTTAATCGACCTCCAGGCCCGGGTCATGTTGCCCTTGCCAGATCTCAAAGAGATCAACAAGCAAATGGCGATGGGCGAGGCCAAGGCACGTAAGGCCAAACGCGAAATGACCGAGGCCAATCTGCGCCTCGTGATTTCGATCGCCAAGAAGTACACCAACCGGGGACTTCAGTTTCTAGATCTGATTCAGGAAGGCAATATCGGCTTGATGAAGGCGGTCGATAAGTTTGAATACCGGCGCGGATACAAGTTTTCGACGTATGCGACCTGGTGGATCCGCCAGGCTATTACGCGTTCCATCGCTGACCAGGCCCGTACGATCCGGATTCCGGTACACATGATCGAAACGATCAACAAAATGAACCGGATTTCCCGCCAGATTCTTCAGGAGACTGGGATCGAGCCGGATCCGGCGACGTTGGCGGTCAAGATGGAGATGCCGGAAGACAAAATCCGCAAGATCCTCAAAATCGCCAAAGAACCGATTTCGATGGAGACCCCGATTGGGGACGACGACGATTCGCACCTCGGTGACTTTATTGAGGACACCGCGACCCTCGCCCCGGCAGATGCTGCATTGCACGCTTCCATGCACAACGTGGTCAAGGAAGTGCTGGATTCGCTGACGCCGCGCGAGGCCAAGGTTTTGCGCATGCGCTTCGGCATCGAGATGAGCACCGATCACACGCTTGAAGAGGTTGGTAAGCAATTTGATGTAACGCGAGAGCGGATTCGCCAAATTGAGGCGAAAGCTTTGCGTAAATTGCGCCATCCAAGTCGGGCCGATAAGCTCAAGAGCTTCCTCGAGGGCCAGTGACCGAACCGGTTTTCCAGGGCCTATAGCTCAGTTGGTTAGAGCAGAGGACTCATAATCCTTTGGTCCCAGGTTCAAGTCCTGGTGGGCCCACCAACATGAAAAGGGACTGTCGCGATGCAGTCCATTTTCCGATGACTCGTTGCGACGTCCTTCAACTCGCATTTTTCTCGATGTTCGCGTGAAGATTGCCGTTCTGAGTCGGAATTTTTCTGCATCGGCTGGTGGAGCCGAGCGTTATGCACTGGCGCTCGTTGAGGGGCTGGCCGCGCGACACGAGGTCCATGTTTTCTCGCAGTTTCGGGACCATGAAGACCCCCGAGTGAATTACCGAGCGGTCCCTCGTTTTTTGGTTCGCCCACGCTGGATCAACCAATTTTTTTTTGCGGCCTATACGTGGTGGGCCACTCGGCGCGGGTTCGATGTCGTTCATTCGCATGAGAACACGTGGCATGGGTCGATTCAAACCGTTCATGTGCTGCCAGTCTGGTTTAACTACTTTTCTGGCGGCCGAGATCCAGGACGCGCTGCCTTTTTGCCGAAGGCCGTTCGCACCTTTTTGCGCTGGGTTCAGGTGTGTACGAGTCCGCGTCTACTAACGTATCTTGGCCTCGAGCACCTAAGGTTCCGTCCCCAATCTGGCCGGGTTCTTGTTTGCGTTTCGCAGACCCTTCGGCAGGTCATGGCCAAAACCTTTCCGGCGGGCAAGGGCTCCCTGCGGGTCATTGCCCCAGGTTTGTCGGCGGTCGCTGGCCGTTGTTCGCCGCGGGAGCGAACCGACGCACGGACGAAGCTGGAGCTACCAACCGAGGGGAACTGTCTGCTCTTTGTGGGGAAGCAATTTCGCAAGAAAGGGCTCCCTGCGGTGCTGGAGGCAATGCAAGACCTTGCGGACAATATTTGTCTGCTTGCGATTGTTGCCGATGAACTCGTCGGCGAGGCACTTGAACTGGTTCACAGGCACCAACTGGGCGCGCGGGTCAGGGTCCTTGGTGCTCTATCGATGATGGAGTTAGCCTACCGCGCTGCCGATTGTTTGGTGCATCCTACCCTCGAGGATACCTATGCGATGGTTGTTCTTGAGGCCATGTCTCATGGTGTTCCGGTCATCGTAAGTGCTGCTGAATTTTGCGGTATTTCTGCTGAATTAAACGATGGTGAAAATGCGTTGATTTTGAATGATCCGAGATCACCAAGCGAATTGCGACTCGCGATTGATCGAGTGTTTGACGATGTTGTCTTGGGTGACAGCTTAAGCGCGCGCGGAATCGATTTTGCTCGGGAACGCGAATGGTCTGAGGTCGTCGTTTCCTATGAAGATGTTTTTCGGGAGTCTGTTGCGGCCCGCTGATGCCCGGCAATGGCAGAGAATACGATGGCAATTCCAATCCTGATGTACCACCAGATCGCGCAGCCTGGTCCGCGCGGCACCCCACTGAGGGGATTGACAGTATCTCCGCGCATGTTCGCGCAGCACATGCAAATGTTGCGGCTCCTTGGCTATCGTGGACTGTCAATGGGTGCTTTGGACCCGTACCTTAATGGTGAACGATCAGGGCGCGTGGTTGGTATTACATTTGATGATGGTTATCTCAACAATCTGCAAAATGCCCTGCCGATTCTGCAGCGTCAGGGGTTCAGCTCAACGTGTTACGTCGTCTCTGGCGAAGTCGGCGGAACTAACCGCTGGGATGCTGAGTTGGGCATCGCGCAGGTGCCTTTGATGGACCACTCGGCGCTTCAGGCCTGGATTGAAGGGGGGCAGGAAGTCGGGTCACACACACGCAGTCACGCCAATCTCACGCAGGTTGACCCGCAGCAACTCGAAGCGGAGATTTGTGGTTCGCGACAGGAACTGGAGTCGCTGCTGACGCAAGAGGGGGGCGTGCAGCACTTCTGTTACCCCTATGGGAGTCTCGATGATGCGGCTGTCGAGATGGTCGCCCGGGCCGGTTATCGAACTGCTACAACGACAGCACGCGGTCGGGTCGATCCGGGTCGTCAACCAAATCCACTCGCGTTGCCTCGCGTCCGGGTCAACCGGACTACAACGGTCTTGCACCTCGCGCTTAAGTGTCTGACCAATTACGAAGACCGATCAGCGGCTTGAACTCCCCGTCGCCGTGATCCATTGACGGCGTTGTTCGATAACGGGCAACACGCGCTCGAGGAGGAAGTTTCTCTCGATCG
>CAIPGD010000230.1 GCA_903864485.1 uncultured bacterium
ACCTCGATTGCACGCATCCTCGCAAAGGCACTCAACTGCGAAGTCGGTGTCGGTCCAACACCCTGCGGGCGTTGCAGTGCGTGTGTCGGAATCGACAGCGGGCGGTTTCCCGACTACATCGAAATGGATGCCGCCAGCAACCGGGGTGTCGACGAGATGGCGCAACTACTCGATGCGGCCGTCTATGCGCCGGTCGCTGGGCGCACAAAGGTCTACGTCATCGACGAAGTCCACATGCTCTCAACGCATGCTTTTAATGCCATGCTCAAGACGCTCGAGGAACCACCGGCCCACGTGGTGTTTGTCCTGGCGACGACCGACGCGCAGAAAGTACCCATCACCGTTCTATCGCGCTGTTTGCAGTTCAGTCTCAAGAACATGCCCCCGGCGACCATTGCGGTGCGCTTACGGGAAGTGCTGGAGGCCGAGGGGATTGCGTTCGAGCCCGAAGCGCTCGACGAGATTGGCCGCGCTGCAGCGGGCAGCATGCGCGATGCATTGTCGCTCCTCGATCAGGCCATCGCGCATGGCGCGGGGTCTGTCGGGGCGGCCTCCGTGCGCGAAATGGTCGGCGTTGCCGATCGCGGCGAAGTCGGTGCATTGATCAACGCCTTGGTGGCTGGCGAGGGCCCGGCTTTGATGGCGCGCGCAGACGCAATGGTCGATCAGGGCGTTGCCCCCGAGCGGACGCTCGAGGCGCTGGCCGCTCTGGTGCATCGCATCGCGTTGGCTCAGGTCGGCGCCGTGTCGGTTGACGATACGATGAGCGCCCAGGTGAGTGCCTGGGCGGCCCACATCGCGCCCGAGGACTTGCAGGTGTGGTGGCAGATCGCGATCCAAGGCGGACGTGACCTGCCTTGGGCGCCTGACCCCGCATCTGGCTTGACGATGACTTTGTTGAGAATGCTGGCGTTTCGGCCCGGGCAGCCACCTGCGGGGCGCTTGAGTCCGCCTGCTGCGGCCCCCGCAGTGCCGCCTGCGCCCGCTCCGGTCGCTCCGGTTGCTCCGCCCGCTACCGCCGCTGTTCAAACGTTGTCAGAGTTTGCCGGCGCTTGGCCCGCATTGGCCCGGGTTCTTACACTGTCCGGTATCGCGCGCCAGTGTGTCGATCGCAGCGCGCTGGTGTCTTTTGATCACGACGGATTCGTCTTGCGCGCACCCATTCGTGCAATGACCGAAGCCCCGCTGGTGGCAAAGATTCGGGATGCGCTCACTGCGCACTTTGGGCGCCCGATGCGAGTCTCAATTCTGAGTGGCGACGTGGAGGGCCCTACTGTGGCGGGTATCGATTCCGCCGAGCAGGCGCAGCGTCTGGCCCAGGCACAGGCTGTGATTCAGGCGGATCCATTTGTTCAGGCACTGATTCAGGATTTTGGCGCGCAGATCGTGCCGGGGTCCGTACAACCGACTCTTTAAGGAGTTCTCGAGATGATGAAGAACCAATTGGCTGGGCTGATGAAGCAGGCTCAGCAAATGCAAGACAATATGAAACGCGCCCAGGATAAGCTCGCCCTAATCGAGGTCGAAGGCCAATCGGGCGCCGGACTGGTAAAAGTCACCGTCACCTGCCGTAACGAAGTTCGCCGCGTCGCCATCGACCCAAGCTTGCTAGGTGACGACCGCGACATGCTCGAAGACCTCTTGGTCGCTGCGATGAATGATGCGTTGCGTCGTGCCGACCAAACCTCCCAGGAGCACATGTCCGGACTGACAGCCGGGTTGCCGCTGCCCCCAGGATTCAAGCTGCCGTTCTGACGAACGATCAGGCGACCTGCTCGTGAATCTCAACCGTCAGCCACTGGGCTTGGAAGCTCTGGTGGATGCCTTGCGTCGTTTGCCCGGGGTCGGTCCAAAAACTGCGCAACGATTTGCTTGGCACCTTTTACAACACGATCGTCAGGGGGCTAGTCTGCTTGCGAGGTCCCTCACCGACGCGATCGCCTCGGTGCGTCATTGCGATCAATGTAATGGTTTTGCCGAGCAAGACCGGTGTGATCTATGTTGTTCAAGCGAGCGCGACCGGGCCCAACTCTGCGTGGTTGAAACCCCCGCCGATCAGCAGGTGGTTGAACAAACGCTCATGTTTCGGGGGCTTTACTTTGTTCTGATGGGCCGCTTGAGTCCGCTGGATGGAGTGGGTCCTGGTGAGATTGGTCTGGACCGTTTGCTGGCAAGGGCGACCGATGGGGTGGTGACTGAGGTCGTTCTGGCCACCAACTTCACCCAGGAGGGTGAGGCGACCGCGCATTACATGGGCGAAATGCTCCGTGCGCGTGGGCTGACCGTGACCCGCTTGGCGCGTGGTGTGCCTGTCGGCAGTGAACTCGAATATGTCGACCCGAGTACTGTCGCGCAAGCCATGCGCGATCGCCGCTCTGTCTAACCAAAATTTAAACCGATGAACCCTATGCCAACTCCCCTGTATGCGCTCACTCTGGCGCATTGGTGCATCCTGATCGCAGCGGTGCTCCCGATTGTTTGCGCCGGCATTGCCAAGGCCGGATTCAAACGCTTCGACAACAACAATCCGCGCGATTGGCTGGCAGCGCAGGACGGTTTCCGACGCCGTGCCAACGCGGCACAAGGCAATTCCTGGGAGGCCTTCTCCATTTTTGCGGCCGCGGTGCTGACGGCGATCCAGACCGGGGCGCCTCAGGATCGGGTGGATGCATTGGCTGTGGTCTTTATCCTCGCCCGAGTCGCTTTCATTGTTTGTTACGTTGCTGATCGCGCGTCGATCCGGACCTTGGTCTGGACGGTCGGTCTGGTCGCGTCGCTCGCACTCTTCGTCTCTAGTCGATGGTGAGCAGTCGGCTACAATTGCGAAGCTACTGGAGATTTGTCTGAGTTCGCTGTTACTTCCCAAGTCGGGTTTGGCCATCCTAGCGCTGGCTGATGGAACTGTTTTCCGCGGGGTCTCGATCGGAGCGCCGGTTGCCCGAGTCGGTGAGGTTGTTTTCAACACATCGATGACGGGCTATCAAGAGATCCTGACTGACCCGAGTTACAGCCAGCAGATCGTCCTTCTGACGTATCCGCACATTGGCAATACCGGCCTGAACGCCGAAGACGTCGAATCCGGGGCGATTCACGCCGCCGGCCTGATTATCAAGGACTTGCCGGCCCGCACTTCCAACTGGCGCTCGCAACAATCGCTTGCTGACGGTCTTAAGGAGGCCGGCATCCCCGGCATTGCTGGCATCGACACTCGTCGCCTGACTCGACATCTGCGCGAGCATGGCGCACAGGCAGGTTGTCTCATCGCCCGTTCGGCCACGGGCGAGGACGACGGAGCAAACGCCGAATCTTCGGCGTCGCCATCAGATGAGCAACTCGTTCTCGAAGCGCTCGAACGCGCACGGGGATTTGCCGGTCTGGCCGGCATGGATCTGGCACGAGTGGTGTCGGTTCGCGAACCCTACGAATGGACCGAGCGCTCCTGGCGCCTCGTTGGTGGTTATGGTTCGAATGTTGATTCAGATTCTAAAAATGGTTCCGAAATAAAGCATGTTGTTGCGTTTGATTTTGGGATCAAGCGCAACATCTTGCGCATGCTCGCTGATCGAGGCGCAAGAATCACGGTCGTACCGGCCCAGACATCGGCTGCTGAGGTCATCGCATTGAAGCCTGATGGGATTTTTCTCTCGAATGGCCCGGGTGATCCGGAGCCATGCACCTACGCGATTAATGCGACGGCCGACCTGATTGAGCGCGGGTATCCCGTGTTTGGGATTTGTTTGGGCCACCAGATTCTCGGTCTTGCCAGTGGTGCGCGTACTCAGAAAATGAAGTTTGGACACCACGGTGCGAATCATCCGGTCAAGGATCTCGACACCCAGCGGGTCCTGATCTCGAGTCAAAACCACGGCTTCGCGGTCGATGCCTCAACCCTACCCGCGCATTTGCGGGTGACTCATGTGTCGCTCTTTGATGGATCCGTCCAGGGGCTCGAGCGAACGGATCGTCCGGCCTTTGGATTTCAAGGCCATCCCGAGGCCAGTCCAGGGCCACATGACGTGGCGTATTTGTTCGACCGATTCTTTGCGTTAATGGGGAACTGACCATGCCAAAGCGTCAGGATCTTCGCAGCATTCTCGTCATTGGTGCTGGCCCGATCATCATTGGGCAGGCTTGTGAATTTGATTATTCGGGTGCCCAGGCGTGCAAGGCACTGAAGGCCGAGGGCTATCGCGTCATTCTGGTCAATAGCAACCCGGCGACCATCATGACTGACCCGGAAACGGCCGATGTGACCTACATCGAACCGATTACCTGGCAAGTTGTCGAGCGGATTATCGATCGGGAACGCCCCGATGCCATCCTGCCTACGATGGGCGGTCAGACCGCGCTCAATTGCGCCCTTGACCTCCATCGACATGGGGTCCTCGAGCGTTACAAGGTGGAGTTGATTGGCGCCAGTCCAGAGGCCATCGACAAGGCTGAAGATCGGCTGAAGTTCAAAGACGCGATGACCAAGATCGGCCTTGGTAGCGCCCGGTCCGGCATTGCGCATAGCCTCGAAGAGGCGCAGGCGGTTCAGCAGACGCTGGGTTATCCAGCCATCATCCGGCCGAGTTTTACGCTCGGTGGCACGGGCGGTGGTATCGCTTATAACCTTGAAGAGTTTCTCGAGATTTGCCGCCGCGGTCTTGATCTCTCGCCCACTCGCGAACTCCTGATTGAAGAAAGCCTGATCGGCTGGAAAGAGTTCGAAATGGAGGTCGTTCGCGACCGAGCTGACAACTGCATCATCGTCTGCTCGATTGAAAATCTGGACCCGATGGGCGTCCATACCGGCGACTCGATCACCGTTGCGCCGGCCCAAACGCTGACCGATAAGGAATACCAGTTGATGCGTAATGCATCGATTGCGATTCTGCGGGAGATCGGGGTCGATACCGGCGGCAGCAACGTACAGTTTGCGATCAACCCCCAGGACGGCCGTATGGTCGTCATTGAGATGAACCCCCGCGTCAGTCGATCGAGCGCGCTGGCTTCAAAAGCTACTGGGTTTCCGATCGCGAAGGTGGCTGCCCGGTTGGCTGTGGGCTATACCCTTGATGAATTGCGTAACGACATCACGGGCGGCGCGACACCTGCGTCCTTTGAGCCGTCGATCGATTACGTCGTTACAAAAATCCCTCGATTCGCCTTTGAAAAATTCCCCCAGGCCGATCCCCGACTGACCACTCAAATGAAGTCGGTGGGTGAGGTGATGGCGATCGGCCGAACGTTTCAGGAGTCATTCCAGAAGGCGTTACGGGGCTTGGAGATTGGAATCGACGGCCTCGATGAGCGGCTGACTGACCGAGACGAAATCGCACAGTCCCTTGGTGAACCCACACCCGATCGGATTTTGCATGTCGGTGACGCGTTCCGGGTCGGAATGAGTGTCGAAGAAGTCTTCGAA
>CAIPGD010000231.1 GCA_903864485.1 uncultured bacterium
CGCTCTGGTACTGGCGTGAACCGCCAACGGAACCCCGGGTTCCGTTTGAACTGGATGTGCTCTATCAGGATGATGATCTGGTGGCGGTCGATAAGCCCCACTTTCTACCGGTCACGCCAGGGGGGCGGTACCTCGAAGAGACTGTGCTCGTGCGGCTCCAGCGGATGCTTGGGCGGCAGAGTCTCGCCCCCGTCCACCGTCTTGATCTCGAGACTGCGGGGGTCGTTCTGTTTGCGGTAGTGCCCGAGGTGCGTGGGCTCTATCAGGCGCTGTTTCGCGACCACCTGGTTGAGAAGACCTATGAAGCGATCGCGCTCTGGCCTGCGAATCTCTCGTTTCCGTATTCGGCACGATGCAGAATTCAGGAACGTATTGGTACCCAATTCATGCAGATGGAAATTGTCCCCGGCGAGCCAAATGCAGAAACCTTGATTGAGGTCATCCGCGGACGCGCTGGGTGTCTTTCACACTTCAGGCTGACCCCGCGCAATGGGCGTAAACACCAGTTGCGGGTACAGCTCTCAGGATTGGGGATGCCGATTCTGGGTGACCGGATTTACCCCGATCTCATGCCGCCCTCGGGGGTCGCACCGGACTACTCCAATCCCTTGCAGTTGTTGGCTCGAGCGGTGTCATTTATTGACCCAATCTCGGGGCAGCAGCGTTGCTTTGTCAGTCGCCGCCAACTGGCGGCACTCACTTGCTCTGAGACACCTCGCTTGGGGCTAAATCCCTTATTTTCCGTTGATCCCGAGTAGTTCAACTTCAAAAATCAAGGTGGCATTCGGGGGGATCACACCGCCTGCACCGCGTTCGCCATAGGCGATGGCGGGCGGGCAGGTTAGCTTGGCTTTGCCGCCGACTTTCATTTTCTGGACTCCCTCCGTCCAGCATTTAATGACACCGTTTAGACGGAATTCGATCGCTTCATTGCGCTGATAAGAACTATCAAACTCTTTGCCGTCTGGCAGCGTGCCGCGATAGTGGACCTTCACTCGGTCAGTCGCTTGTGGGCTGGCGCCAGTCCCCTCTCGGAGGGATCGGTAAACGAGGCCGGAAGCAGTCAGCACTGCGCCGGCTTCCTGAGCCGCGGCTGCGGTGATGGGATTGGTTGGGGCTTGAGCATTGACCATTTGAAGTGGCAACAGGCTGATTGAAAGCGTCGCGATGAATTTTTGAAGGTTCATTGGGAGAATGAAATTGGGGACAGTGTGTAAGTCATCATGCCAGATCTGCCGGAGTTGACATGAACCGTATGACCCGACCTCCTGCCCGCCGTTTGCTTGTTCCGCTCACCGCATTGCGGACTCGTCCGCGGCTCTTGCTGTCGATTGGTACTGCAGTGCTCTCCTTTTTTGTTCTTTCAGATCAGATTGAGCAACACGCGGGATCGAGGTTTCTTGTTAGCTGGAACCTCGGTGCATTTCTGTATCTAGTTCTGTCCGGTGTGATGATGTTTCGGTCCAGCCCGGAGCAGATGCACCGTCGGGCACTGAATGAGGATGAGGGCCGATGGATGATCCTGATTCTTGTTGTCGTCGCTGCGATTACAGTGTTCTTTGCGATCGCCTCGCAGCTTGCTGCGGTACAGACACTGCCTGAGTCTCAACGTTTGCAGCATGTCGCGATGGCTGGGTTGACAGTGCTCAGCTCATGGGCATTCACTCAGGTGATGTTCGCGATTCACTATGCCCACGACTTCTATCTGGAGCGATTGGCGCACCGCCCGGATCCCTTGGTGTTCCCGGGTTCACCGAACCCGCACTATCTTGATTTCGTATATTTCTCGTGCGTTATCGGCACGTCGGGGCAGACGGCGGACGTCTCGTTCCATGGGTCGGCACTGCGCCCGATAGGCCTCTTGCACTGTGTGCTGGCCTTTTTCTTCAATACCGCGCTGTTTGCCCTGGCGATCAATATCGCGGCCGGGCTTTTTAACTGAATCGAAAGCCTGGGGGGGGCCCCTCAATCAGCCTGGACGGGGCCCCAGTGAGCGTGAGCGGCCCCTCAATCAGCCTGAACGGGTCCCCCGGGGGGCTCCAGTCAGGCCGTCGCTGGCTCATAGACGCCCTCAAGCCGATCCTCGAGTTCCTCGCTTGCGCGTCGAAGCGCTTCGAGGGTCTCTGCATCGGGTTGCCAGTATTTGCGCTCAGAAGCCTCGATGAGGCGATTGACGACACGTGCCGATGCCGTTGGGTTGAGCTTCGAAAGACGCTCGCGCATCGCGGGGTCGAGCATGAACGTTTCGCTCAGCTGCTGGTAAACCCAAGGTTGAACCTGGCCTGTCGTGGCGGACCAACCCATGGTGTTCGTAACATGGAC
>CAIPGD010000232.1 GCA_903864485.1 uncultured bacterium
ATCTCTCCGGTATCGGCCACAATCGGGTAAGGCGACCGTTTGCGCAGGTTCTCCAGGTAGTGCGAGGCGTCAGACGCAAGAACAATCCACCCGCGTTTGGTGTGAACACGCACGATCTGAAGACCACGCGTATGCCCGCCTACCCAATGAACGGTAATGCCAGGCCGCAACTCAAAGGCACCGTCATGGAACGCAACACGTTCCTGAAAATTGGCATAAACCAGATCGCAGACGTCCGCGGGGTCATAGGCGTGGCGCATAAACGCGTGGCGCATTTCCTTTCCCGTCGCGAAAATCATCTCGCGTTCTTGCAAATGAAACGACGTCTTGAGCAGCTTGCGCGTATTGCCCGCATGGTCGTAATGCGCGTGGGTGATGATCGTCTCGCGAATATCGTCCAGTTGGATGCCCGCCGCCTGCAGCGAATCAATCGGGCATCGCAAAAAAGTTCGTTTGCGCGCACGCGCAGACGCCTCGCTGAAGCCAGTATCGACCAGAATGGTTTCATCGCCTGAGCGCAGGAACCAGACAAAATAGTCCATCGAGGTCGCATCATCATGCAGGTCATGGACGATGAAGTTCTCGAGACGCCGCCGCTGCACTGTGGCATAGCGCATAGCGTAGGCGTCCCAGGTCTTCATCGAATCAGGCTCCGCGCACGTGCCGGTACATTTCGGTATGGTCCGCGCCCCGGCCCAGAGATTCTTCCGCCGACTGCCAGACCTTCAAGCAGGTCTTCGCAAAGTCGTCTGGCGATTCCATCCGCTCAATAAAACCAAAGGCGGTCTGCAGGTCCTTGCGCATTAGACTCAGGGCAAAGCCCGAGTTAAATCCACCGGAAAGCATGAAATTTTCAACCTTATGCTCGGTTGTATTGTTCTTGCCCGTTGATGCATTGAACACCTGATTGACCAGGTGGGGATCAATGCCGAAATTTTCAGCGGCGACTAGCGCCTCGCAGACCGCGAGCAAGCCCGACGCCGACACGAAATTGTTCAAGGCTTTGACCGCATGCCCGGCGCCGGCAGCGCCCACATGCACGAGCGTCTTGCCCAGTGCCTGCAAGACGGGACGAACCCGCTCGACCTCGCTGACCTCGCCACCCATCATGATCGCAAGACTGCCATCCACGGCGCGCTTGACCCCACCGGAAACGGGTGCATCCACAAATCCCACACCGAGTGCCTGCAGGCGCCCGAAATTTTCACGCGAGCAGACCGGGTCAGAAGATCCCATGTCCAGGACGATCTGCCCCGGGGATAATTGAACCGCCAGCCCCGCCGGATCCTCAGCCGACCACAGCAATCGATCAACGACCTTGCTGTCCGGCAACATCAGAATCAAAACATCCGTACCCGCCGCCGCAGCGGCCACGGACTCGGCTACCGCAAATCCGGTCTCCTTGGAAAATGCTTCGTAAGCCGAGGGCTGGACATCGAACCCCTTCACCACGAAACCTGCACGCAACAAATTGCGCACCATCGGCAGGCCCATCTGGCCCAAGCCGACAAACCCCAGCGTCAGTGCTTTCAAAATCAGATTCCCATCGCGGTTAAATACCCATGTCCTTGAAGACTTCCTTGGCGTTGCGGAAGCTGTCGATACCGGCCGGGACGCCGCAGTAAACCGCTACCTGCAAAAACACTTCCTGAATCTCATCCTTGGTCAGGCCGTTATTGATCGCGCCACGAACATGCGCCTTGAGCTCATGCGGGCGATTCAGCGCCGACAGCAGGCACAGGTTGATGATGCTGCGAGTTTTGCGATCGAGGCCCGGGCGGTTCCAGATCTCGTGCCAGCAGTACTCGGTAACGAGTTCCTGCATGGGCATGTTGAAGTCATCCGCATTTTTGAGTGAATTCTCAACATACTCATTACCGAGGACTTCACGGCGAGTTTTCAGGCCTTTTTCGAAGGATTCGTGATTCATGAGGATTCTCCAGAGGTTTTTTTGACTATAGCAGGCGGGTCCTTGAACCACGCCGCTGACCACGCCGCTGACCACGCCGCTGACCACTCCACCTGCCGCGCCACCTGCTACGCCCCGCCACGGCCCCGCCCTGGCGATCGCGTTAGACTCTTCGTTTTGACACCGCGCCGCATCGCGCCTCAGGGGATCTTTCGTATGAGATGGCCATCAACGCTCTTCGTCCTCTTTGCCCTCGCCACACCAGGACTAACCGTGATTGCCCAATCGACGATCCCGACTCAGACCCCCACTCAGACTTCC
>CAIPGD010000233.1 GCA_903864485.1 uncultured bacterium
AACAAGGTCTATAACGCGTTCTTGCAAGATACCAAGGGTAATTACACGTTTGGCTGTATCAACAGCGGCGCCACGCTCTCGTATACGAATCCCTTGAATGCGGGTGGCATCGCGTGTGCTACTGCGACTCAGGCTCAGGTCGAGGCCGCCGTTCTTGAGAATTTCCAGCGTGGACGCCCGACTTCTTACCAGGTCCAGAATCCGCTTCCCGGTCGCACGCTTGCCGATGGGGTTGCGCAGTGGAGCCTGGGCAACATGGGCGTTTTCCTGCAGGACAACATCGCGGTCAGTGATCGCTTCAAGGTTCTGATCGGCGCACGTTTGGATAAGCTGAATGTGCCTGAGCAACCTATTTTCAACGCCGCTGCCTCGGCGCCTGTGATTGCGGGTAATGCCGCGACGAACACCCGGCAGACCGGCGGATTCGGGCTCAACAATTCCTACAACATGGACGGCAAGGACTTGTTCCAACCCCGCGTGGGCTTTAACTGGAACCTGTCAACGACTGAGCGCCGCTCGCAATTGCGCGGCGGTGCAGGTCTCTTTCAAGGCGCTTCGGCCAACGTCTGGCTTTCCAACCCGTACTCAAACACGGGCGTAGCGACGTCGATCATCGGCTGTGGCATCTCGGGTTACGCGGCTTGCCCGCAAACCGATGGATTGTTGAGGGTTGATCCGAACGCTCAGATCACGAGCTTCACCGGAACGATCCCGGCGGCCAATATCGACTTTATCGATCCAAGCATGAAGCAGCCCTCGGTTGCGAAGTACAACCTCGCATTCGAGCAGGAACTGCCGATTAAGGGCGTGATCGCATCGGCCGAGTGGATTCAGACTCGAACTAATAATGCGCTTAATTATAAATTCTTGAATCTTGGGCCGGTGACGCGCAGTGGGCTCGATGGCCGTGAGCTGTATTACAACGCCGCGGGCTTTGATCAGAATTGCTGGACTGCGACGGGCGGGACCAACACTTCGGGGACGGCAGGCTGCTCGGGCTCAGTCACATCGCGCGCTCTGCGAAATTCTGCGTTTAATAACGTCACGGTTGCGACCAATACCGAGAAGGGCGGCGGCAATGCGATCACACTCGCGTTGAGCCAACCGGCTGTACAGGGCTTGGGCTGGGCAATGGCCTACACCAAAACCAGCGCGACCGAAGTGAGCCCGCTGACCTCGAGCGTGGCAAACTCAAACTGGTTGAATCGTTCGGTTTTCAACCCGAATGAGGACGTGGCGTCGAATTCGAACTTCCTGGTGCGTGATCGGATCAACGCGGGAATGACCTGGTCACAGGCGCTCTTCGGTACCCGCAAGACCACGATCGGGATGTTCTACGAAGGCCGTCAGGGCAAGCCATACAGCTGGGTCTATGGCAATGACCTGAACGGTGACGGTGTGACGGGCAATGACTTGATGTATATCCCGAAAGCACCGGGCTCGGGCGAGGTGGTCTTTCGTGGCGGCGCAACTGAAGAGGCCGCCTTCTGGCAGATCGTGAACGAAACCCCCGCCTTGGCGGCGGCCAAAGGGGGTGTGGTCAAGCGCAACTCGGACTTTTCACCTTGGTCGAATAGCGTGGATTTGCGGATCAGCCAGGAGCTTCCCGGCTTTACTGCCAAACACCGGGGTTTCCTGATCTTTGATTTCCTCAACTTCGGCAACATGATCAATAACAAGTGGGGTCGCATTGATGAAGGGGGCTTCCCGCTGACGCGTAACTTCGTGAACTACAACGGGGTTGATTCACAAGGCCGTTATGTATACAGCCTGCGTTCTGGTGGCGTATCGCCACTGCAGACGCGTCAGGCTTCGGGCGAATCCCAGTGGGCGGTTCAGGTCACCGCACGTTACGAATTCTAGTTCTAGTTCTAGTTCTGATCAGAACCGCGGATCGAAGGCCCCGATTGAGACTTGATCGGGGCCTGATCGTGGGGCCTGGGCTTCAGCGCCCCCCGGCCGCGGTCCAGGCTGATTTGCGGGTGACGAGTTCGAGGGCGGCGGCGGGCGCGCCCCCGAAGCAGGCCCTGACTTCGCCCGCACCGTTTGCGCCATAGCGGACGGGGCTCCCGCTCTCGTCGTAGAGCTCGCCACCTGCCCCCAGCAACAAAGCGTGCCCGGCAGCAATGTCCCAGGCTTGGACTCCGTGCAAGGTGAGCGTAGCCACCGCGTCTCCCGCAGCGACCCGCGCCAGGCGATAGGCGATGCTGGTCATTGGAATGAAACTGGCGGGCGCAACGAGTGCTACGCTCGCCTCGGACCGTTGGGTGGCCGATGTGCTCATCAGGACGTGACTGCCCTGTACTAGTTTTTGATCAGTGAGCGACGGGGTAAGTGCATGGTCAAGTGATATTCCATTGCGCCGCACGGGTCCGGTCCCTTGTGCCCAGGCAATCAGATCGGGCCCGCGATCAGGGGGCATCGGCGCATAGACAACGCCCAGGACGGGGTACCCCTCATCGAGGAGGGCGACTGAGACCGAACTCCCGCCAAGCCCTCGCAAAAAGTCCCTGGTGCCGTCGTGTGGGTCAACCACCCAGCAGGTGCGTCGCTGCTCAGGTGACGCGTCCGCGGCGCAGGGCACCACGCCGAGCTCTTCGCCAATAAATCGTGCGGGCCAAGCGGCCAGCAACGCGGTGCGCAAGGCCAGTTCAATTTCAGCGTCCACCGGGGCCGAGTCGGCGGCGCCGCGTCGCCCCTCTGGACGGGCCCTTTCGGCGACCAGACGGGCTCCTGCGTCTGTGACACTAGAACAGACTGCGTTGAGTAGGGCCGAAAGATCTAGGCTTGTTTGCATCAATCAGGAGAAATCTTGGGCAAAAAGCAGGAAAATTGAGGGAAAATACGGGTCTGATCCGATGTGCAACCCGGCAAAATATTGCCGCTGATTGAAACGGTTAGTATATGGGGCTTCGTCGATCTTGATGAATTTTGAGATGGATCAGTGGCTCTTGGCGGCCATCCCAGCCGCGAATGTCTCGTGCTTCCCCCGTGTCCATCTTTACCACTTGTGCACACTATGACACCGATGAATTCTCGCGCTCAGAGCCCCCTTGATGCTTCCAATGTTCAACTGGCTGCGGGGGTGCAGGCTCGACCCAATTCGCTTGGCGCTGCCCGAGCGGTCCCTCTTAGCGCTCGGCTCAAGACGGGACGCCAGGATGGACCCCGGGATGAACACCAGAATGAACTGCTTGATCAGGGGCTTGCTGCGGGTGCCGAGTCGATTGAACAGGCAATCCTTCAGCCGTCGTCGACCATGATCCAGGCCGATGCCGATGCCTTTAGCCCCCTGGCTCAGGCATCGTCGAGTGTGCTGTCAGATATGCCGGCACGTGCTGTTGAGAGCGCTGGGGCTTCGCTCAAAGACCTTAATGTGTCGACCCCCATGCTGGTCGGCGCCGGCGCTGTTTTGGTTGGGCTCGCTGCAGGCGGAGGTGGCGGTGGTTCGTCTGCTCCACGCAACCAGACCGGGGTGGTTCAGGACGGACTGGTCAAAGACGCCACGGTTTTTATTGATGTGAACAAAAACGGTGTTTTGGATACCGGCGAGCCTTCTGCGAAAACCGATGCCAAGGGGACCTTCACGATTGCGTCGGATGCGTCTGGGCCGATCG